>CAYUDB010000001.1:0-67042 GCA_964443405.1 uncultured bacterium
GAATGACCCCAGAGAGACGGGTTTGTCTTTTCTAAATGGTGGAGGCGGCGGGAATCGAACCCGCGTCCGATAGATTTAGCCCGAGCCATCTACAAGATTAGTACAACATTTGTTCTCGTATCATCCAACGCCGTTGCACAGGCTTCAAATGACACAAGCGACATGTTTGCTTAGACTTTTCTATATCGCAGTCGAAAAGTCGCATCCCCTTATTGCGACCCTCGTTCACGCGCGAAAGGGAAGCGCACGTGGCGAAGGCGCTGCGTCAATTAGGCAGCGAGAGCGTAATCGTAGTTCGCACCTATTGGTGGAGCAACAGTTTTACGGCTTGTTGCAAGCCGTCTTGCAGGCGTCGAACCGCAGTCCACCGTCGATGCCGTTCGCCCCCAAATTTCGACAATAGCTGCGCTCAACAAGTCGAATATGTTCAAACAAAAAGTAATGTCAAGCTCTATGTTGAAGAAACAGCTCACGATTGCGTGTTGGGGCATGTTTGAAAATGTCCCGTCTCGGCGATGTAAGTGGTTGTATTCGCGTGAGTGTGTCTGGTAAATGCCTGCCTCAATCTTAAGAACCAAGTTCAACAAGCCCACAAGCTGCGTGTTTTGAATGTGCGCACACACACCATTGCTACGCAATAAAAAAGCCCCCACTAACGCAGGGGCTTTTTGTAGAAGCAAAGAAAATGCGCTTACTTGAGCAAGATAGCTTTCATAGTGCGGCTGTTGTCGCCAGCAGAAAGCTTGTAGAAATACACGCCGGAAGGAAGTTCTTTGCCGTTGTCATCGGTGCCGTTCCAAACGAGTTTGTGAGCACCAGCGGAAAGAGTTCCGTCGGTAAGCGTTCTAACCTTTTGACCGATCATGTTGTACACTTCGAGCGAAGCATTGGTCTCTTCGGGCAAATCGAAGGCAATTTCGGTGACAGGGTTGAACGGGTTGGGTGTATTCTGATGCAAAGCAAATGCCTTGGGAAGCGAACCAAGAGCGACTTTGTAGGTTCCTGCAGAAAGAGCGACAGATTGATTCACAAGCTCGCCCGCAACGTAGATGGGCTTATCGGTGTGAACAACTGCAGCCTTGGTGAGGACTAAAGTCCACTCGCCGTTTGCGCGCACATCGCGCATGAGCGACATTTTCTCGCACATAAGGTAAGCGTGAACATTGTCGTTGAGCATAGAAGGTGGCATGAGTCTGTCGAGTTCGGGATCGGGTGCATTTGTTGCAGCATCGTCGTAGGCGAGAACAAGCTCGGCGTTGTCGATGGTCAAATGCGCTTCAGCTTCGGCAGAAAGAGGATCTTTGTAGGGCGCGCCGCGAAGCCATGTGGCTTGAACGGCCATGCGTGCAGAGGTGTAAGGTGCCGGAAGCGAAAGATATGCCCAATAACCCTTGCCCGGGAAAATCTCGGAAGAGTATTGGTATGCACCGGTCATGGGATTGAGTTCATAGACGCCAGTGCCCCAAAGTGCGCCCGCAGGAACGGTGAACACATCGGTAGCTTCGGAAACAAGCACACCACCGAAGTCAAAGACAGAACCGATGGTGTTCCAACCCATGGGCATTTCGACAGAGTATTCATAGATGGGGCTGCCAGCAACTGAGAACGAGAACGGAACTGGTGCGCCCGCACCGGGAATATAGAGAACAAAGTAGGCATAACCAGGGATTACGACTGTGGCATTTTCGTAGGCATCGGTGTAGGGGTTGAACCAGAACACCTGTGAAGGATCTACGTGGAAGATACCACCAATGTCGTAAGGATCTGCGGGTTGAACGGGAACAGAGACAAGGTTCCAACCGGCGTAGAGTGTGATGAACTCGGGTGTGAAGTTGATGAACACTGCCTCGGCAGGACCGTATGCATAGTGATCGGTAGAGCGCATATCGATAACACCGTTGATGACAAATGCGCCATATTCGGGAAGGTTTTCGGGGTTCCACCAAAGTGTGCCGGCAGTTGTGCCAGTCCAAACCAACCAACGAGGATCGGGATCGGAGAGCGATTTGATGTCAACGCCCAAGCGGAGATCGTCGAGGAGGAATGACGGCGGAACAACAACGGGACCAGGAGGAAGCGGTATCGAAAGCTCGTCGATGCCCATGTCGAACAACTCGGAAGCTCCGAAAGCTGCACCCATGGTGATGACGAAAGTTTCGGCAGAAGGAACTGGTGCACCGGTAGAATCGTATGTTACGACTGTGGTTGCAAGAGTGAGGTCCACTCTCCAGCCAGGTGTAACATCGAACGAAAGAATGCCCACAAGCTCATTGCCCGAAACAAGCGGACCAAAGCAATGGTAATCGGGCATGTCTTCGATAGCCATTCTTGCTTCAACAGAAGCGCCACGGCTTGGGAAGAAGATGTCGGTGCGGTCGATGTGCAAAGCCACATGATATTGGCTGCCGAAAACGTGCTCAACTGTGATGGCGTCAAATTCGTCGCCATAAGCGAAGTCGTATTCTTCGGTTCCGTCAACTGTGACGATATCGACAAAGAAGCGTGTGCTCTCAAAATTAAGCTCGTTCACTTCGAAAACATCGAATGCAATTTCATCGATGGCTTCAGTTATGACCTCGCCCTCGGCTGGCATTGTGCCCAAAACCGCAGGTGCTGTGAGGTCAACAAGGAAAGTGGTGTTGCCGGGTGTGTCGTAGAGCACGTTACCAGCAATGTCGCCAACCTGTGCGAGCGAGTAATCGACAACCTGACCGTCTGCCCAAGGTGTGGTGGGTATGAAGACAAGTGTGTCGCCAATGAGTGTAAGCTCGGGCGATGCGATTGTGTAAATGCGACCTTCGACAATAAGCATAATCGAAGCGGGATCAACACCGAGGTTGTCGCCAAGCAAAATCTGTATGGGCTGTGTGGCACAAGCTGTGACGGTAGCATCCTGAGGACCAAGTGCGGTAGCTGTAGGAGCTGCATTGTCCACGTGGAAAGACCAGCAAGCAGGTGTGTCTTCTGCGCGGTTGGGATATCTGTCGCAATAATAATCGACACCATCGTAAACATCGTCGAGACATGCGGTGATAAGTGTGCCATCGGCAAAACGAACACCGGCTTCAGCGAAGTTCATGGTGAAGCGTTCGCCATCCCATGTGCAGAAAGGTGTGGTCACTGTGCTGTAAATAACACCGTTAACAGAAAGTGTAACATGCGCTGCGTCGATTTCGTGTGTAATGGAATCGACAATGGCAATCGAGACAACAAGATCGCTGCCAGATGCGAAGGTGCCGGGCGCAGGTTGAGGATCGAAGAAGATAGGCGGTGTTCTATCGACGGTGAATGTCCAAGCATAATCGCCAACATACCAAAGTGGATCGCCACCAATGTCTTCTGCGTTGAGGATCATGCAGTTGATTTGACGACCATCGTAATATGTGCCCAAAGGTGCGCGGAATTCGAAGTATCCGCCGCCAAGGTGCACGAGAGGTGAATAGATGGTTGTGTCGCAATCGAGAAGACTGTCGGTAGGACCAAAATGCATCCATGTGCAAACAATATCACTGTCGATATCGGCAATGGTGTAAATTCTGTCTTCGAAAAGGAACTGCACGCTACCGGGGTTGATGCCATCTTCATCGAAAATGGTGAAGCTGACAACTTGTTCTTCACACGACGTAACTGTGAGGTTCGCAGGTTGAACATTCTGGACGAAAGGTCCGTTGAGGATGAAGAATGTCCAAGCCACAAGCGGATATTCGTGTGCGTAGTGGTTGGGCTCGCAGATTTCGATGGAATCGGTAACGTCGTAGAAGATGACACTGACTGTATCGCCTTCTGCCCACATGACACCATCGCGCTCGGGGAAGTAAGTGAATGTGCCGGTTACGGCATTCCACTCAAACTGGGGTGCGAAAGGCGATGCGGGGTTGTCGATATTGATGACGCCACCAGAATATTCGATGCGGATGCGCATTGTGGTGGGGTCGATAGCGCCAAATCTGTCGGCAAGTGTAACAGAAATAGGCATGTAGTTGTCGGCGGTAATGGTGTTGTGTGCTGGGGTGTAACCGACAAGGTAAGGTGCTGTTCTGTCGGCAGTTATGTTCCAATTTACATTGTTGGGCAAAACTGCATTGCCATAAACATCGTCGCAGGTGAGAAGACGCACGTTGAGATCTTCGCCCTGATAGATCGGGGGATTGGGCGTGATGGTAACACGTGTGCCAACCTGTGCGAGGTCGGTGGTGGTGGTGAGAATTGGGTGAAGCACAGAAGGCTCTTCCCAAGGCCAGCGGAATGTGCCGTCGTAATAGCCCCAGCCGAAGCGGCAATAAATGCTCTTCGCAACAGGTGCTATTCTGTCGTATGTGGTAACGACAGTATCGTAGATGTAATGGACATTGGGATCGAGATAGCTGATGAACATCACTTCGAGTTCATCGCCAGCCATCTCGTCATCACCAAAAGCGCAGCCTAAAGTATCGTAAGGCATGTAAGCGTAGGATTCGGTTCCGAGCACGTTGAAAACTGCGTCGAAATCGAGACCGATAGTGTTGTCCCAAACAAGCGCAAGGCGTTTTTTGGGGAACGAACGATAGGCGGACATGGCATAGAGATCTTCGGAAGCTTCGAGCGACGCAGTGCGAGTGTTAGCTCTACCCGATGCGATCATCGAGTGATACCAGCTCCAGCTTGCGACATTGGAAGTGGGTGTCACGAAGAAAAGTGTGTCGTAGATGGTTGTGCCATCGATAACAAGTGTATCGACAACGAAGTTGCGAATAATACACGCAGAACGCCAATAAAAACCAGAGCGGGGCCAGACAACTTCAAAGAAGGTGTCGGGCACGCAGATGTGCCAATATGTGGCTGCATAATCCCAAATCGGCTCAAGCTCCACAAGCGGAGATGTGAAATCGTGAGTGGCGCCGCGGAATTCGAAAGTGAGCGTTGTGGGATCAATGCCGTTTTCGTCGTAAACGTCGAAAACGAAGCGCTGATCGGTGCACGATGTGCGAATGAGATCGGTGCCTGTGCGCAAAGGCTCAACAGCACGCGCTTCGGGACCAAGATAGTCGAGGAAGAAAGATATTGCATTAAGCTCTGCATAGGCAAGCGCGCTTGCGGTGCCATAATCGGGAGCATCGGCAAATGTGAGTATCTCGGCAAAAATTGTGTCCATTGCATGCCAATCGAAAAGATGGAAAGCAACATAATCGGCATACTGTGGAACGAAAGTTGTGTCGGTGTCAACTACGATTGTATCGACGGAAAGGACGATGCCGTCGTTTATCCATTCGAGTTCGGGGCAAGGATAGGTGTAAACTACACCTTCAACCTCTACCGAAAGCGTGATGGGATCGAGATCGGAATATTCGTCCATAACATACCATTCGATGACAATTTCATCGGACGGTTCGGCAAATGTGTTCGGACCCAAGATGACAGGGAAAGTGTCGGATTCGACACCAGCAATGCCACGATGCACAACAACAGGACCGCTCTGGTCAACTGTAAAATGTGTGACGAAAGGCATACCGGGTATCATTTCGCCCGACCAATCGCGTGCCACAGCAAGCGAACATGTAACTTCGCCAGCAAGTGGTGTCGTTGGGTTGAAATACAGGTTGGCAGGTATCCAACGCACTTCTGGCGAGGCTGTGGTATAAAGCACGCCTTCGACCCAAAGTTCGATGGTGGCGGGATTCACCGCGCTCGAGCTGCTGAAAGTAAGCACAATTCCTTGCATGTTATTCGAGGTTGTGCTCCCGTCAGTCGGCAGTGTGGCGGAAATACCCTGTGCGAATGCAGCCGCCGCAAAACACAGCACGGCTGTGAGCACCGCAAAAACCTTCCTACTCATCACTCCTCCTTAGATTTGATTTGTTAATACTCTTTGTTTTTTCGCTTATTCTCTCAAACAGTGTGAAAGCACGCCGAATTAAATATATTTCTTAAAATTAAGACCACCCTCGATGTTGTCAAGGGAAATTTGCCTTAAACAATCTTTGCGCACGCGCAGTTTTCCAACACGCTCAAACAACTGCGCGGGAAAACGTTCCACTGTTTCCAAAACACGTGCGCATTGCGCGCACGTGTCTGATATGTCTTTACACTCAATGAATAGTGTAGCTTTTGAGCTTCATGTCTTTAACATCGGTAGAATCGGCGTTGAACGACGCGAGAATACGCACAGGACCGATTTCCGGAGCAAGCCAATTGTAGATTTTCATACTGCCGAGCATGCCTAATGAGACACTCACTTTTTCTTTGTAGCACTCGAAGCTGCCAGCACCGACTGTTATCGTCTCTTTTGCCAAAACTTCACCGTTTATTGTTGCCAAACCCGAAGTCTGAGACCAAGTTTGTCCGACAGATGGCGCAAGCGGCGAAACAGGGAACCGAAGTAACATGGATCCGTTGTAAACTATGGCTTGTAAGTAGTTGGAATCCTTGCGGTAATAGGTGGAATCATCTGTGTCATCGCCGGGTTCCACTTCGAGCAGAACATACCATTCGAAACTATCTTTGGTTGCCATGTGAATGAGTGTTTGAGTTGCCTCATATGTGAACTGCCCTGTGCTATCGGGGCTAATTGCCGTAACGTCGTACACCCACTGGTTTTCGACAGTAAGCGGGAAATAATCTCCAGGGGTATTGTTATCGTCATCGTCATCGCCACAACCCACAAAAAGCAGAGCGAACGCCGCAAAAATCAGTGTTGCCAAAAGTGTAGCTCTTTTCATTACTCCTCCTTGTTTTAGGCAAAATAGAGAGTTTTGCATAAAAGTCAAATTAAAAGCGCAGTTTACGCAAATTTTTGCGCGCAAATTTTTCTGTGTAAAAAGTTGAGCGCAGAAAATAGTGAGTTATGATTAATTGCGCAACATTTTTTTGCAAAGCTTGTTTGAACCATTGATTTTAGATACATCTCAATATTTTGCTACAACTCTTTTCAAATTAATAAGTTCAACATCTTACATAATAATTACAGCACACAAAGCAGCTAATCAATCGAGAAAATTGTTCATTGAATGTGCTTTCTTAATAACGTAAAAATCGTTACTTAAAAACTAGAGTTTCAAAATCAAACGCGCCAAATGCATTGAAATTATGCACAAATAGCAACTAAACCTCACAAAGTGCTAGTAGGTTTCGCGTGTTATGCAAATATTGCACTTCAGCAACAACCGTGATTTCAGAAACTCCATTTGCACCCACGTACAGAAAAAATGCTATCTACAACAAAAATAACAGTATCTCCGTTCATAGGTTCATGTGATGAAAACAGTTCGAACCATGAGCGCGTATGCGAAAAACTCAAAATGCGCACGCCCAAACTGTGAGATACTCGTATGAATTCGCTTACCCCAGTAGAGTGCCGCAGCTCGATTGTGCCGAAAATGCGCATGGTATCGAGTCTATCGCGTGCATCGAAGTTTGCCTCAAAAATTGCGCGCGGCGTGGTGCACGAGAAAAGTTCGAAAGCGCTCGATGGGCAAATATGCTCTGCCGAAATAGGCAAACATTCAGGACAAGTATTTTTCACTCGCAAATCTGTGCCAATGCAAACTAATGTGTCGCAAAGTGTTTCTCCAATTTGCGCCGCCACTACAACCACTTCAGCAAAACAATCACCATCGATATCGGCAATGGCGGGCGAAGTTACTACAGAATATCCTATGCGAATAGAATCGCGCACCACGCCAAAACCATCAAGCTCATAAACATACCCACCGAGCGTGCCAATATAAATGCGCACACCACCCGAAAGTTCTACAAAACCAGTTTTAGCTGCATTTGCGCGAAATTGCCCCCATGCAATTTGCGAAGTTGTATCGGCAAGCGACGGCGACGAGATAATTAGAGTATCAGAAATCTTTGTTTGCCAAACAGTTACAACGCTATCACCAGCAGGAAAGTAGCGAATGCAATTAACAAAACCGTGCCCATCGCCAAAGACTATTTCCACATTACCATCGCCATCGATATCACCGGCAGCAGCTGAAGAGTAAATGGGCGCTCCAAAAGAAGTTCCAGCCATCTCCCAATATGATATGTGACGATCGCCATTTTCATCGCCGTCGATGCAATAAAACCAGCCGTCGGAGGCACCAATGAATACTTCTGAATCAACATCGCCATCAACATCGGCAACAGCAGGAGAAGCAGGCACGTGTGGATAAGCACCAGCTGTGGAAATTGCCCACAAAAGCGCACCTGTTTTGTCGAAACAGACAATTGAGCCGCCAACACCATCTCGAGCACCGCATTCCCACATTCGACGCCAACCTGTGCCCAAAACGATCTCGTTTTCGCCATCGTCATTGAGGTCTGCCACTGCTGGCGTTGAAATCGTTGGACCGTCAAGCGGCGCAAACCATAACACATCGAAATTGCCCACAGCACCGTCTGTGCCGATACTGCTAGGTACCCAACAAGCATGTTCTGCACCAGAATAACCTATGTAACCATCGTCGATGCCTGCGGAAATATCTGCCTGCAAACAAAATAGCGCCGGACACAACGCATTCGAACAACCGATAACAACCTCACTGCCAACAAAAGCCGTGTCAATGTCGGCAATGGCTGGCGATGAATGCCACATGTAAGTTCCCGTTCCCGTAATCAAGCCAAAGCGCCACAAAAATGCACCGCGACTGTCAAAAGCTTCCACCGACCAACCAGAAGTGGTGCCACCCACAACTTCGGGCACGGCATCGCCTGCAAAATTGCTCACAGCAGGCGAACTTCGCGATTCATCTGTGCGCGTACAAAGATGCCACTCGAGGTTACCATATGCATCGATTAGGCGCCATGCACCATAAAGTGGATAATAAGGCGCCCGAATTTCATCCGATCCAACCACAATTTCCAAAAACGAATCGGGTTCTCCACCCAAAGCATTATATTCGAAATTCGCCACAGCAGGTGAGCTGCCATATATCATCCAGTCATTATAGTCGCCCGAAAAAGCAAATTTCCACTTTACAAACATGTGCCCATGAGCAATTGACACTATGCAGAGCAAAAGCAGCAAAATTCTTATTTTCTTCATAACAGGAATATACTCTATCCCCATGAACCTACAAATTTTTTGTATGTCTATGCCCACTTTGTCTTTTGGAACAAAACAGCTTTTCGCCAAAAATTAAGCTTTCTAGAATTAGCAAATTTCATTTTGTCTAAACGGTTTTGTAACGCACAAACCGCGCAGATATAATGCCAAGTAACGTTGACAACGAGAACAGAATGAGTAGATTTGTAAAAAAATATGCGCAAGGATAATGATGATCCGCAAATTACCCGAACTACTTGCAAACCGCATTGCCGCTGGTGAAGTTGTGGAACGCCCTGCTTCAGTAGTGAAAGAGTGCGTAGAAAACTCCATCGACGCCGGCGCAACATATATCGAAATCATCATTCGCGATGGTGGAAAAACGCTAATGCAAATTGTCGATGATGGAAGCGGCATAGCGCCAGACGATTTGCCGCTCGCCCTCGAACGCCACGCCACAAGCAAAATTTCCACATTCGATGACCTCGATGCCATAACCACACTCGGTTTTCGAGGTGAAGCACTCGCGTCGATAGCATCAGTTGCCGAAGTCGAAATTGTCTCACGCCTTCGCGGAGAAAAAACAGCTCATGCCATACGCTGCGATTTCGGAAAAATCACAGATTTCGGACCTACCGCTGCGCAACAAGGAACTACTGTTACAATAAAAAACCTTTTCGCACTTGTACCCGCACGCAAAAAATTCCTCAAAACCGACAAAGTCGAAACGAACCGCATTATTGCTCAAGTGCAAAAACTAGCCCTCGCAAAACCCGAAATTTCCTTTCGCCTCGAATGCGACACACGCGAAATAATATATTCACCTGCCACAGGAACTTACATCGAGCGCATCGAGCAGCTTTTTGGAGCGGAAATAAGCGAAAAACTCATGCCCGCCCACGGTTCAAACGAGCTTTACGCAGTGGAAGCCTATGTTTCACCGCGAGATTTCTGCACATCATCGTCTTCGGAAGTGTATATGTTTTTGAACTCGCGCCCGATAGCGAGTGCACTTTTGCTGGGTGCCATAAGGCGAGTCTATGCGCAAATTCTGCCACACGGACGTTACCCGTATGTTTTTATGTTTCTCGAAGCTTCGCCCGATTCCGTTGATGTGAATGTTCATCCTGCAAAAACCGAAGTTCGTTTTAAGCGTGAGGAAACAGTATTTGGCATTGTTTACAAAGCACTTGCAGCACAACTAGAAACCGATTTTGCACCTGCAGCACAGGTTTTGCCGTCGCAGCCCATTGTAACCCCAGCTCAGAGCGAAACCCCAGCCAAAATTTCGCGCTCAAACGCCCTCTTCGATGACGTGCCACGCCCATATGCGGGCAAAAAAATGAAGGGCTTACCCGAAAAACCTATTGGCACTTTCGACGATGCTTTCTCGCTGACCAAAACCGAGCTTGCCATGCGCGATGCAGCAAACACTATCGAACGTGAAAGCCTTTTTGCCGAAGGTATGCAGTTTTTGCAGATTCTAGACAGTTATATAATCATCCGTTCGCCGCGCGGTGCAATGATAATAGACCAACATGCCGCACACGAACGCGTGCTTTTCGAACGCGTTTATGCAGCCATCGACCACGAACCAGCTGTAGTTCAACGGTTGCTTTTCGGCATAGAGCTTTCGCTCTCCCCACGGCAACTCGATGCAACATCAGTGCTTAGTGAACACTTTTTGCACACAGGTTTCGAGGTATCACTTTCGGAAAAATCGCGCGGAAAAATCGAAATAACCGGTGCTCCATCTTTTGTAAAAACATCCGAAATCGAAAGCATAGTGCGCAAAATACTCGACGATTTTTGCAATACCGAGGTGCGCACATCCGATATCCCACGCGAATTTGCCGCATCGGTGGCATGCCATTCTGCAATTCGCGCTGGGCAACGCCTGTCCGACGACGACATGCGTTCACTTTTCGAAAGCCTTTTCGCCTGCGACAATCCCACCACATGCCCACACGGGCGCCCAACTATCGTTGAGTTTTCTGCAATTGATTTCGAAAAAATGTTCGCTCGCCGCCAATAAACGCAAAACAAGTGCACCGTTACTATCCATTGATACGCTGCTAGGCTCAATCTTTCTGTTTAATCGGTTTTACAATCATTCCCAAGCACAAAATCGCAAATGGGCAAATACTTTTTCTACATAGGCAGCAAGCACCGAATATGTGGGCAGTATTGGCACAGTGCTGGTTGCAAAAATGCGAAGCACCACATGAGAAAAAAGTTGCAAAGTCGAGTTAAAGTGTTATTATTATTGCCTTTTTTCAATGGATAAAGAACCCAAAAGGAGGAGATATGGCTTACCCAAAAGCATTGCGCGATTTCCTTACCACCGAGCTTGCCGGCATAAAAGAAGCTGGTCTGTGGAAAGATGAGCGCATCATCGTATCGCAACAAGGTGTAGAAATTGAAGTTGCGGGCGGGAAAAAAGTGCTGAATTTCTGCGCGAACAACTATCTGGGGCTTTCGTCGCATCCCGAAGTCATAAAGGCAGCGCACGCGGGTCTCGATTTTCGCGGATATGGGCTTTCTTCGGTACGTTTCATCTGCGGCACACAAGACATTCACAAAAAGCTCGAAGCTAAAATCTCCGAGTTTTTGGGCACCGACGACACCATCCTCTATTCGTCTTGTTTCGATGCCAATGGTGGTCTTTTCGAAACTCTGCTCAAAGAAGAGGACGCCATCATCACCGAAGAGCTTAACCATGCATCCATCATCGACGGCGTACGCCTTTCGAAGGCAAAACGTTATCGCTTTAAGCATTCGAGCATGGAAGACCTTGAAGAGCAGTGCAAAGTCGCTCGCGCCGAAGGTGCCCGTTTTATGATAATCGCCACCGATGGCGTGTTCTCCATGGACGGCGACATTGCCAATTTGCCCGGCATAGTAGAAATCGCCGAACGTTACGATGCGCTTGTTATGGTTGACGATAGCCATGCCACAGGTTTCATGGGCAAGCACGGTCGCGGCACGCATGAACACCACAATCTCATCGGCAAAATCGACCTCATCACCACGACACTTGGCAAAGCTTTGGGCGGAGCTTCTGGTGGCTGCATTTCGGGTCACAAAGAAATCATCGATTTGTTCCGTCAGCGTAGCCGCCCTTATCTTTTCAGCAACACGATACCGCCTGTTGTTGCGGCAGCAGCGCTTCGCGTACTCGAAATTCTTTCCACCACCACCGAAAGACGCGATAAGCTCGAATGGAACACCACATATTTCCGCGAAGGCATGAGCAAAATCGGTCTCGCCATTCGCCCCGGTGTGCATCCGATTGTGCCCATTATGCTTTATGAAGGCAAACTCGCCCAAGACTATGCACGTGAGCTTCTCAACGAGGGCATTTACGTTATTGGTTTCTACTATCCCGTTGTCGCGAAAGGACAAGCGCGCATACGCGTGCAGATTTCTGCAGCACACGAAAAAGAACACCTCGACAAAGCCATCGCCGCTTTCGAGAAAGTGGGCAAGAAACTCGGCTGCATCAAATAAACACAGCAGCTTCACAACTACACCGCTGTGTCGATAACTTACCAGCGGCACATACACAAAACCACCAAACTTTCGTTTGGTGGTTTTTTTGGTGGGTAAAATTTTGCTGGTGCGGTGCTGATACTCTGGAAAAACCGTTTGGTTAATGCATACGCCAAAAAACATTATGCACAGAAATGCCGCAATTGCTGCCAGTGTTTCACATCGGGAAAAAACTTATTTTTGCTAACATTATGCACACAAGTGCGTTAGAAATACAGGCACAGTTAGTTTTTGTAAAATCACACCGCGTGCAAAATTATTATAGCTGGCATTACTTTATGAATGTAATGTCTCGCGCAAAGGTAGAACTGCCATGCCAAATAATTGTATATGTGCCCGATGGCAAGTTTTCTGGTTGCCACAAATACGTGCCACCCTTCGATATGCCTGCAAAAAGAAGCTCCACTTGTTTGCCCATTCTGTCGAAAACCGCAAGTTGCCCATATTCTGGCGTGGCAAGCGATAATGTGATGGCACTTTGGGCATTAAATGGGTTCGGATAGGCAAAAAGCGCCGATGCACGCGGCAAAGAAGATGCGTCGGCAATGCCTGTGGTGTCGGCAAAGAAAGTGTAACAGAAATCAGGTGTCAGCACGTTCGCACCGCAGTATTCCGCCTTGTCCTGTAAGTTGCGCACGCACAAGGTGTGATTCGAATGCGAAATCTCATCGGGTGAATAAATACCTATTACTCCGCCAGTTGTAGGCATAAAGTCGAGCGCATCGAAAGGTATTTCCACACCATCGAAAAGAAATGCGGCGTGCGCATAGCTTAGTGCCGTAAACTCATCCACAAGCTCAAATGATATTTCGGGATGTCGCGTGTGTGTTGTGCCACCCGAAACTGGCGAAATCGGTATAACTTGTGGCGGTGTATAATCGACGAGAAAATAAAAATCGAACGGTGCCGCAGTGTTGCCACGAGTGTCCTTGAGGTTTTCAACAGTTACGTTCACACGTCCTTGCATCCATTCTATCATGGGCGTAAAAATTACCGTGTCGCCGTGGATAACAAGCGTTGAACCTGTGTGCACATAATCGTTTATGATCACACGAAGCGAATCCCACATTACGCCATCGGCATCGACGCAGACAATCTTTATGCTCTGCCCAATACACGATGACGAACTGCCCATAGCTGGTTCTACGTAATCGATAATTGGTGCACCCACTCCGGGCACATAGTTAAACGACCAACATTCCGATGGCATACAGTTTGGAGCGCACATTGTGGCGAGGTCGCAGATGTTTTGAACGCACACAACATGCACACCCGGTGAAAGCGCCGAAACAGACGAAAAAATCGTGTAACCTCCAGCTATCGCCGATGACGAAAAAGTGCGCGAAGCTCCATCTAGTGTCATTTGAACGCCTGTTAAGTTTATACCTGCACCGGCATTGGTTATGTTCGCACGGATTTCAGTTATAGCAGTAGTGAGTGTTTCGCCTTCGCTGGGCGAGACTATGGTCATTGTTGGCGCCTGCAAATCCACACGGAAATTCGACGTGAAGGGTGTTGGCAAAATGTTGCCGGCAATGTCGCTAACTCTAAGCGATAGGTTTACATTTGCACCATTTGCCCAAGTGAACGACGGTGTAAAAATTAATGTGTCGCCCGAATGCGAAATCTCCGGCGATGATGATGTGTATGTTCCCGAACCATAAGGAATTGTAAGCGTCGTCGAAGTCCAATCAACACCAGAGCCGTCGGTGATGCGCAATTTTATGCGGGCATTGTTGCAGCTAACAAACGATGAGGGTGTTGGTGAAACCAATGACACAACAGGCGGATCAATATCGAAACCCGAACCGGTAGTGTCGGCAAGTGAGCTGCTCGAAAGTATCAGAAATTGATTCATGGTAACCGCAAAAATATACGGATATTGCACGCTACAATCTGCAGTCATGGAGGTTGTGCGATATTCATCCACAGGCGCAGGCGTTGCAGTAGTTGTCCAGTCGAGAAGCTGGAAGCCATAGTTGCCGTTTGCAACGATGTATTGTGTTCCGTTCGAGCAACCGTGCCGACAATTGCCATCAGTTGATGAAAAACGACCGGCTATTGTCGAAAAACTGTCGAAGCTCACAGCGAGAACATTGCCCGTGCCAACACCAAGTTCTGCACCATCGGCAACGTAAACCCTTCGTGAATCGACAGATACATCAACACTATACCCGGGAGTGGCTGTGCCGCCCACAATAAGCGGCAAAGATGGATCTGATATATCGTAGATAAAAATGCCACCTGTAAGACCAATAGCACATATATTACCTTGCACAGCAACGGTTTGTGCAGCATAAGGTGACGAATACACTTCTGTTAGCGTAGAAGGTGGCGTGAAGCGCAGAATTTTAAAAAAGTTCGTGACGGCAGCATAAACATACCCATCGTCATAGGCAATGCCTCGCACCAAATCGGATGTCCCAAAATTGTAAAGAGCGGTGGAAAACAAATGACGCGGGTTCGACATGTCGGCAACAACAATTTGACTTGTTGCGGTAATAAACGCATAACCATCGCCGATAGCCATGTGCATCACATAACCCGAACACACAAGCGAATCGATTTTTTCGGGCGCTGCAGGGTTGGAAACATCTACAATAAACACTGTGCTTCTGTCGAGCACATACACCAAATCCTCATACGGCAGGCAAAACTGCGCGTTCGTAAAACCGCCAAGCGAACCAGTGAGTGTCATGGCATTAGCCATGCTGAAACACAAAATAAGCACAAGTAGCAAAATTTTTTTCATTGAATCTCCTTTTTTGCATATCAGAATTTACCTATATCAAACCATCTGTCAAGCCTCATGCGGCGCGCGGGAGCGTGCGTTTCAGAGACTGCACCACCTTAGTCTTCAACAATTGGCGAAAAATCACAAACCAGAGCTTACCGGATCTCTATTTCATCGCTAATCTCGCCAAGAGCAGGAGGCGTAGCCACTTCTAGAGGTGACCACTTGGCACACACCTTTTTGGCACTTCGTGCCGTTTCTGTCGTTGGAAGAAAATAAAAACCGGCTACGAGTTGAATTTTTGCAAGAGGCGTAGCCTCTGACAAAAGTGCCCACTGTCACCGGCACTAGACATTCCAGAGGAAGAGGTGCGTATCGTCATCGAAGGTGCGGGAAATTGTGTCCCAGTGCCAAGGGATGACGGTTATTTCGCCTGTGATGGAGATTTCACCCGAGAAAAGATGCCCACCAAACGTCTCAAAACTGCTACTACCCAAAATCGCATGCGCATGAACTACAAAAGTGCCATCCTTAGCGGTAATGTTGCCAGAAAGCGAAAGAATTTCGAAATCGCCCTCGAAGGATTTGCGCATATACTTTTTTGTGCTCAGTTCAAAACACCCAAGCTCAGCTTTTCCCATAGCACCGATGCCCGAAATCGAGCCGCCGATGTGCTCTTTTTCGGCAAAATCGGTGAGACTCGCAATTAGATCTTCACCTTTGTAAAGGCGAACAACATAAATGCCGGTGTCGGTTTTTTTGAATTTCATGTTCCCTCCCTAGTTAAAAAAAAGGGGACGCCTATTGCGCCCCCAATAACGTTTACATGCGTTTAACGTGCTGCAGTTTCAGTAGAATCCTCTTCGCCCATTGTGGGTGAAAAACTAGAGCACAAAAACTCGAATGTTTTGCGCAATGCCGTAGTAACGCGTCCGTTAGAATTGTCCATGTAATAGAGTGGGAAGGCGAAAATTGCGCCACGAGTGTCGGGTTTGGCAAAACGTATGTGAACTTGGCGACCGGTAATGTCGGAAGTGTCGGATTCGCCGATGCCACCGTAAAGCGACATAGCATATGGCACTCCCATAAAGTGACCGTATGTGCCCAAACCTTTGATGCCCGGCAAAAGTCCGTCGGTGAGTTTGGTGGCATCAACTGTAATGTCGCTCATGCCAAAACGCGAGGCATCGGCAATTTTTGCGCCGCGGATACGTTGTTGGTCGCTCGATTGCCACGTTACACCAAACATGTCAAATGGAATCTGTCCAACAGGATTGGTGGTGGATGAATCGACAAAGCCTGGTATGTTCTCAAAAAAGCCGCGACCGTCGAAAATCACGCGACCGCCAGCAATGACGTAGTCACGTAACATGTCGAGTGCTTTTTGACTGAGAGCATTACGCGGCAAAACCGGCGATGTGGGGCACAAAAACACATACACAATGCTGTAATTGCGCAAATCTATTGGTGTTACGTTTAAATCGACACCGGTGAACGAAGCACGATACGAAGTATCGACATCGTAAGATGAGAACAAGCCACTACCACCGCGCAATTGGTCGAAAATGCCGTTGTAGAACGTTTTCATTGCGGGGTTCCAAGCACTGGGACCGGGAGCCAAATAAAACGCCTTCATGCGATGGTTGAAAGTGCCCGCCAGCATAGCGCTTTTGTTGGCATCGATGCTTGGGTCGAAGTAGGGCTGCACCGCATAGAAAGTTACGGTATCCTGCACACCTTCGTAACGGGCATCGTCGCGCACCTTCACTATGAAGCGACAAAGTCCTGTGGGTATGTCGCCACGAATGGTCGTCGAATTGTTGCGAATCCAACCGTCATCGGGAAACTCGCCTTGGTACGCGAAAAATACCGAGTCGTCCGCACGCGAATCGCGAACAACTCTGCCCGAATCGACATTTTCTATCCACCAATAATACTCAAGGATAATGGATTTGTCGGGGTCGTGCGCATCCCAAGTTTTGCGGTAACCGTACCAATCCCAAGTTGTGTTTTCGAGAACCCAAAGTGTATCGACATAAGCCTCGAGTTCGGCTGTGGAATCTTCTTTGTCGGCACGGATGATAAGGGAATCTGGAGGACGGTTTGTGCGATAAATTATGCGGCATTTCGCATCGGATACGAGTGAATCGTTATCGAAAGCGCGCACACAGAACAAGTGCTTCGTAACGCTGTCGCCCGCTTCGAGTGAAAGGTAGATGGTATCGGCGCTGCTGGTTGTGTTTTTCCATTTGAAAACACGTTTCGCAACACCTGTGCCAAAGATTATGGAATCGGGAATTTCGAGTGTGCCTACATAAAAACTATCGAAGCGTGCAGCAGCAACAAAATTGGCTGGCACATCGATGTATTGGTATTTGCCGATGATGCCGTCTTTATCGGAAGCCCACCAGTAAATGACCGGTGCATTGCTCAATGTGTCGCCATCAGCGGGATTATCGTAAACATTCACGTGAGGGGGCGTGTTTTCGATGTAGTCGCCCTTGATATCGCCGCAGCCTGTGAACATTTGCGCTGCAACGAAAATCAGTGTGAGTATCGTAAGTTTTAATTTCATCTTCGCACTCCTAATTGGGTTGCAGTTAAAATTGTGCCCCAAGCGT
The DNA here is from genome assembly GCA_964443405.1 of uncultured bacterium. Lineage (GTDB taxonomy): Bacteria > UBP14 > UBA6098 > B30-G16 > B30-G16 > CAYUDB01. Next base: position 17,915 of record CAYUDB010000001.1, read on the forward strand.
AAAGCGATGAACATGCTCGAGTTTTTCCATATATGTAAACGAATAATCGGCACGAACAAACATTCCCGCAACGGGATATTTTACGCCCGCACCAAGCGTGAATTTTTCGGCATCGTAGTTGAGTTTTATGCCGCCACGCACGAAAGCCATTTCTTTGAAAGCGTATTCGGTGCCGAACTGAAACTTCTCGAGGTTATCGCTCGGGTGAGAACCTTCAGCATCGAGTGTGAGCCTGTGTGTTGAGTTTTTGATAAGCTCGCCTGCAGCGCCAAAATGAAATGCCATAGGCAACGGTGCCGATTCTTGAATAAATTCGATGTCGGGACCAAAATTTGAGAGCTTCATGCCGAGACGCACATCTTTGAAAGCGGTTTTATACATTGTGCCAATGTCCATAGCCCAACCGTGCGCGTGAATGTCGGCGAGATATTCGCCGAGGTATTTTGCATTTATACCCACAGCAAAACGGTCGGTGAGACGAGTGGAATAGGAAAGACCAATGGACAAATCGCCAGCTGTGAAAGTTCTGCCTGTGCCTTCGGGATACAGCGGCGTAGTTTCATCCATTTCGCCCGCGTTTAACCCTACGAAGAAAACACCCATAACTCCACCAGCCATAGGCATCGAAACTGCGCCAAATTCATGGCTCATATCGGCATACAAAACCGAATGCGTAAAGCATGCCTGACGAGAAAGTTGCCATGCCATGCCCGCAGGGTTGTAAATTATCGCCGAAATATCGTCGGAAACACTGATAAACGATCCACTCATGCCTTCGGCGCGTGCGCTTACCGGCATTTCGAGAAATTGCGCCACGCTTTGCCCTACTTTTGCCTGTGCCAAAAGTAAAGCCGGAAGCGCTAGTGCGAGTATAGTCAATATTCTTTTCATCTATTTCTCCTTTGCGCCTTATTTGATTATGACGAACTTGCCGGTTTGAATTTCGCCGTCTGCATCTTCCACGCTCAAAACATATATGCCCGAAGTTACAGCCTGATCGTTGCGTGTGATGAGGTTCCAGTCTTCGGCGCCGACCATTTCGCTGCCAGCAGATGCAGATGCGGTTTCATCGTGATCTAGCGTCTGCACCAAGTCGCCATCGAGGGTGTAGATGCGAATCTTGCATTTGGTGGGTATGTTGTAGAAACGCAATTTGCGTGAATACTCGCTCCATTCGCCGGTATAGGATTTTTCCCAATGCTCGGAATAATCGTGGTCAACGCGGTAAGGGTTTGGCACAACACGAACGATATTGTCCTTCGACGACTTGCCCGCAGGCACAACCCATTTTGCAAAGTTCACTTTGTTCGATTCGATTGGGTCGAGCATTTTGGAAGGTTGACCATAATCGAAAGATGTGATGACTATGAATTTGTCGTCGCCGGGCAAGAGATTTTCGATTTCGTAGTAGTAGTAGGTTTCGCCTGCGATGGTTGTTTCGGGTGGCATGCCGTTGTTTGACGAGATGCGCGTTGGGCGACGCTGCACCCAATCGACTGTATCCACACCATCCACAACAGGAACACGATAAAGCGAATCGGAATAGACTACTGTGTCGGATGGCATATCGGCATAGGTGTGCATGCCCAAAGTGTCGGTAGTGCGGCGCACATAGTCGATTGTGTAGTAATCGACTTTGTCGAACTGAGCAATAGGCACAAAGTAGTTTTCGATTTTAGCTTCGGAGACATAAATACGATATCCCTCAAAATCGTAAAGACCCGTTATGTTGTCGAAAAAGTTTTCGACTAAGGTATCGGGTTTCCAGAGAATAGTAACTTTGTTCTCGCCGGTTACAATTGAAAAATTGGGTGTAGGTGGCGGCTGTGGACCTTTGTAATCGTTATCGTAGATTTGTTTAACCCAATATGCAGCGTAAGTTAGCTCGGTGAAGTTGAACTCGGAAGCACTCCATGCGGGGTTTGTGTTTGGGTTTGCATTGCGCGGGTTGACGTGAAAATTATTGCCCACAATGAAGCCAATTGTGAATTCGACCGAATCGTGCGGGGCTATGTTCATAGGACCAAACGATAACAAATAACGAGTATCGTAACCGTTGGCGATGTCTTTCATTGTAGCATTGTCGGTGAGCGGTGCACCTTGCCAGTTTGCGGAGGTGGCGGAGTCGGTGGTGGCTGTTTGGTCGAAGTCGAATTCGCCATTTGAGAGCACTTTGTATTTGTTGATGTCGCCCGAAGGTGTGCCATCGAAACCGGGGTTGGACCCAGTGCGTGCAGGACCCCAGTCGTAAGATTCGGTGCTGTTGGAGATCCACCAGTTGTAAGAATAGCGATCGACGTCTTCTGGCACTTGCAAAACACGTGCTGCCATTGCGCCAACAGGGCTTTGTGCTGTGTAAACCTGATCGGTAGGATCGCCATCATTATCTGCAATCCATGCGAGGTTCACTTCGACTGTTTCACCTGTGGCGGAGTTGAAGTATTTTTGAATAAAGCCCGTTATATCGTCTTGGGCATAGTCACTAACATCAACATGACCTACGTCACCGTCGATGTATAGACCAATATACATGTCGCTGATGGTTCTATCGTCGTCGCGGATATTTTTGAACTTGTAGTTGATGAAGACGAAGTTGGCGGAATAATTGTAGCTCCAAGCATAGCTCTTTTGCTCCACTTGCACGCCAATTGGTTTGTGGTCGGGTGGCGAAAAACCCGAAACAGTGATGTCGCTAAATTTGCCCAGATAATCCTCTTCGGAAATGGCAGTAGAATCGCCATTGAGGATTGAACGGTAAACCAACGTATCATCTGCGGCGTCTGTTGGGAAAAGTTCGTTTGCGTCGCGTTCCCAACCATCTTCGCCTACCGAAACCAAAGTATCACCGTTGATGACCGCGCCAATCCAGAGTGCGCCCATAAATAGGTATTCCAAACCAGAGCACCCCGGATATTCACCCGAAGGCGCACATACACCCGAATTTCCGCACACTTCCTGTGCGTCGAGAATGCAGTCGGGATCGCTGTTACCACGTTGCGAGCCAAAGAAACCGTAGTTTGAAACGGTCATGTAGAGGTCGCCGGCATGGTGTGTTTTCTCATCGGTAGAAGGACCAAGCGAAACATTGGTTCTCAAAAAACGATGCTGAGAATTGCCGCTGTTGGTCTTATCGGTTGCCCATGCGCACACGAGCAAAACCGTCAGTAGTGATATGATTATCTTTTTCATCTATTCCATCCTTTGGGATATGAATTTACCATGCCATCTCTATGCCAAGACGAATGTCGGTAGGTGTGCTCCAGTTCGCCGGATTTTTATCGTAATCGGTGCCGATGAGAGTATAGGTGCCGTCGGCATTGTAAACAATCCAGCTTTTATCGGGTTCGCCTGTGTCGGAAGAAACTGCCAACACACTGCGCGAGTTTGTTACGTTGCCCACGAGTAAGTAGGCGCTGTAGTTGAATTTGCCAATGCGAAAATCTTTGTTCAGCTTCACATCGAGGTTGAACTGCGAGGGCATGCGAAGGATATTTGTTCTTTCCCATGCTTTTTCGCCAGGGCGAATTTCGTAATGTGGATTGTACTTTGAAGGTGTGTACGGATAACCACTACCCCAACTAAGCACACCGTTTATACCCCATCTGTCGGGCATTTTCAAACCGAACACTTCGGGATGCTCATCTTTTGAGGCACGCAAATCTACAACCAAGTTCACAAGATGGCGCTGATCCCAGTTGAGCGGCAAGTCGCGCAGAGGAATTGCAGATTGATCGAAGAGTGCATCGTAGCCGCTGCGTTCGGAAGAGCTTTTGCCATTGGCGAAAGCGAAGGTGTAGTTGAAGTTTACAGACCAATAATGCGAAAGTGCTTTGTCGATGTTGAACTCCACACCGCGAGTGCGCGCATAATCGGAGTTTACATATACGGATTGTTCGAGAGGACCAATTCTCTGTTGAGATGTATTGAGCAAATCGTAGATGTCTTTGTAGTAGCCCGAAAACTGAACCGACCAGTTATCGGCAAAAGCATATGCAACACCAAGTTCGTATGCAACTGTCTTCTCAAACGAAAGGTTCGGGTTGCCCATAAGACGCCCTGCGCTTGAGCCTTGAGTAGGTGTTTGGTAGAAGTTGTCGAAACCCGGCAGCTGATAGAAGTGACCATAGCTGAAGAAAAGCTTAGATTTGTCGGTAATTGGATAGCTCATGCCCAAACGTGGCGAAACTTTTACTTTGGTGCGCGAAACTTTGTCGGTTTCCCACCAAGGCTCAAGGAAGACCGCGAGATCTTCTTGAATGGAATCGTTCATGACCTCATTTGCCTGAATAAGCGCGTCGAGACGCAAACCTATATTGGCAATAAGCCCGCCGTATTCCATTTTGTCTTGAACATATGCCGCAAAAGTCATAGGTGTGCGCGTGTAGAAACTGCGGAAAATACCGTTGTCGGAATATGGCATGCCATCGTAAATGCCGTTGTATTTGGCTTCGGGATATTGAATTTCGTTCATGTTCATGCGAATCCATTGATACTCGATACCAGTTTTGACCAAATTGTTTTTGTCGAGCTGGTTGGAATAATCGCCCTTCACCAAAATCATATCGACTGTTCTTTCATGCCACACAGCGTATCTGTCGTAACCGCGATACTGGAAACCCGAGTATTCGTCGTAGTTGGTGTTGCCGTTACGGTCGATGTATGGTTCCCAATCGTCGCGCAAATAGTTGGGACCATCATATTTGCCATTGCCATTGAGGTCTAAGAACGGCTCGCCATATTCGCTTACATCGTATCTGCCGTTGCCGTTTTCATCGTAATAGTTGCAATAGCCATCACGTGGGGTGTATTGACCATCGCCGTTGAGATCTTCGTATTCGCCCCAGTCAGCTGTGCCGTTATCGTTGGCGTCGTACCATGTGTATTCTTCGACAATGTTATTGCCGGGTGTATCGTAGTAGCTACCATAAACGTATTCGCCAACATCCTTTCTTCCATCCTCGTTGATATCAACCCATAAGGTTTCCATCACAAAAGGATATGGACCGGTGCCGTTTATGAGAGCCTGATAGCTCATTCCATAAGGATAACCGTCAAGGAACGGTTCACCATCCATAAACATTTCGCCAATATTGAAGCCGAAGAAACTGGAATATGGCGAGTTGAAATTTGTCGTGCGAGGCTCAAATATACCGTTGGCGTTCCAGTCGAACCAAGGTTCTTCGCCAATCTGCGGGCGTAATGTGTCGCTGAAAAGTGTGTCGGTGCGAATGATTGAGTCGCGCAATGCAGGGTTATTCCAAATTGTGTCCACACGCGAGATGTTCGGTTCCCAATATTCGCCGAAATCCCACATGCCATTGCCGTTTATGTCTATCCATTGGACACGCACATTGGCAATACCATCGTTGTTCACGTCCACCCAATCGTCGAGTGTGCGCCAAGCGGAACTGTCGGTGGCGAAATCGCCAGGGGTAAGCCCACCTGGGCTATACGTTCTATCGTTGCGGAAATATCCGAAGCGAAGCTCGTAGAACGATTTTTGCGTAACATTGTGCGTAATGTTCAACGCTGCCTGATATGAACTTTGCGTGCTCAAATACGCAAACTCTGGGCAGTAGTAATAGTACCAGTTGAAAGTGCGCCAACGCGACCAGTTGCCGTTGAACGACAACACATAACGGAAGGAAGGCGTGATGTATTGCTTGAGTTTTATGGTAGCTTGGTATTGGTTCACTCGTTTTTCGGGGAAGAAACCGTACCAATCGTAGTCGATGTTGTAGGGTGAAACGAGATCGTCGGTTGTGGCTATAGGTGCGCCACCGTTCTCGTAATCGAGATCGAAGACTTTATTGTAAGGCGTTGTGCCATCAGAATTTTCGCCGGTGATTGAGAAGAAATATGAGATTCTTTTGTCGCGTGGCATTTTGAAGCCGAACACAGGCAAAAGATATGTGGACACAGGTTCGGGACCTGAAAGTGAGAATTCGAGTTTGTCGGCATTTGTGGTAAACTTGTTCAAAGCATCGATGCGGAAATTTGTGGTGCTGTAACCCAAAGAGCCAGAAACTTTATTCGGGTCGCCTTCTTTTGTGATGATCGAGACGATAGCTGAAAGTGCACCGCCATATTCAGCATTGAAGGTACCGGTTTGCACCTGAACTTCTTGCACAGAGCTTTTCGACACATCCATTGCCTGACCACCATAAGTGGGGTCGTTAACTGTCATGCCGTCAACGCTATATTGGACTTCTGAGCCTCTGCCACCACGGAAGTGGAGTTCACTACCCTGACGCTTGACACCAGATTTTGTGGCAATGACTTCTGAGACCGAGTTGAAAGCACCTTTTTGGATGTCTTCGGCAGAAGTTGTTGAACTTGAGCCGGTTACATCGCGCTTGACGAGGTCGGTTTTCTGAGCGCTCACAACCATTTCCTCGCCTTTCATAGCTTCCGACTTCAATTTGACGTTTGCAGTAGAAGTTCTGTCGGCGCTTACGGAAATACGTTGAACCGTCATTGTGGCATAGCCCACCGAAGAGACGATTATATCGTAGAAGCCGGGACGAACATCAAGAAACAGATAGTTACCATCGAGGTCGGTGGTGGAATAGTTGATGGTATCTTTGGTGCCCGGATTGATGAGCATAACATCGGCAGCAGCAACTGCATCTCCATCGTCGTCAATAACTTCGCCGACGATTTTTCCGGTTGTTCCTGCGAATAGAGCACCTAAGAACGACATTATGGCAAGCATGAAAGCTGCCAAAAACATGCCAGTCCTTCGCATTGTAATACCCCCCTACGCATTTGTTAATCAATATGTAATTACGAAATCAAGCCCCTTATGTCAACGCTATTTGACAATTATTTAATTTCCAGCAAACAAGCTCTAAAAAATATTTTATCAAAAAAAAATTTCAATACCTTTTTCGCACCTGTCGATTTTTTATTCTGAAAATTGTGAGCTGCCCAAATTTCTATTCCAACACGATGATAGCATCGCGACTTTCATTGCAGCTGTGCCAAAACCAGCCATTACCACGGCGCAAAACAGTAAAACATTCTATTTTTCAATAACTTAGTTTTGCAGCATTTTGATCTTCACTTCAACGGAGCGTCCGGTGACAAAAACCTGCCGCCCTTTTTTTGCTCTTCGTGCCGTTTCTCCCCCGTGTGAAGAAAATGAAACTGATTACGATGGGCTTATGCAGCGGCATACGAAGCGTGCGTTTCAGTAATTTGCCATCTTATCATTCGAAACTTTCCACAAATCTCAATAAGAGCAGACAGCGTAAAGGTGCCAGTTGGCACTGGTGGAGACAAAAACTTTGATTTTTGGGAAAAATGCTGTAATTTATTTTATGATCTTTGCAAGGTGGAAAATGGCTTTTTACGACGAAAATGTTTATGCAGCAATGGGTTTATGCTTGGTACGCGGAATTGGCGCAAATATGTTTGCGCAATTGTGCAAGACCTTTGGCAGCGCAAAGGATGTGATAAATGCCGATTTTGAAACATTAGCTCAGTCTTTGGGCAATGATATGGCACAAAAGATTGCGAATTGCCGACAAAACGATGCCATCGACAAAAAACTAGAGAGCTGCGAAAAATTGGGCATTGATGTTTTGGTTTATGGCACACGCGAATATCCCGCACGTTTGCTCGATATTTATTCGCCACCACCGCTTCTGTTCATGCGCGGCACAATCGAAACACAAGATGACCGTGCTGTTGCAATTGTAGGCACAAGACGACCAACTCATTACGGCATACGTGCTTGCGAAAGCATTTGCGCCGAACTCGCTGCCTCAGGGGTAACTATAGTTTCGGGGCTTGCTTCGGGCATAGATGGTGAAGCACACAGAACAGCACTTTCGGCAGGTGGCAGAACCATTGCTATTTTAGGCTCCGCTATCGACAACATTTACCCAGCCGACCACAAAACATTAGCCGCACAAATTATCGAACACGGCGCTCTTATTTCAGAATATCCACCTGGTACAGCGACACATCCATCAAATTTTCCGCATAGGAACAGAATAATAAGCGCGCTCTCACTGGGAGTACTTGTTGTGGAAGCAGGGTTAAAAAGCGGCGCACTCATTACCACGCAGCACGCAGCCGAACAAGGACGTGAGGTTTTCGCAGTGCCGGGCACACTTTTTGCCGAAAGCAGCGCCGGCACAAACAAACTCATCAAAGATGGCGCCAAATGCGTTACCACAGCGCAGGACATACTCGATGCACTTTCAATGCCAACGCTCACTATCCCGCAGGTGAACGAAGCCGCCACAAAAGTGAAAACCCTCACCGGTGTTGCCAAAACTCTTTTCGATACGCTCACTAACGAACCCATGCACATCGATGCACTGGTCCGCGAGGCGCACGTAGATTTGCCCGCAGCACTCACTGCGCTTCTTGTGCTCGAATTCGAAGGCATAGTGCGCCAACTCCCAGGTAAGCTTTTCGTGCGAAATATCTAAAACACAGTGATTTTTCCATCGCACAGTCGCTACAATTTTTCACATTGGCGATATTTGAAAATGTGCGTGAGTGAAATTTTGTGATTGTGGAATCTTTTGGGCATGTTGTGAATGGTGAAATTACGATAATTTGATTTTTAGGATTAATCTACACTCTCATTTTTTGCTCAAAAAGTAGCAAATAGCGGCTTTTTTATGCGTTATTTTTGGTACGAGCCCTTCGAACGTGACGTGATGCTCGACAAAAAACTTGATTTGTGAAGGAAAAATGTTTGCTTTAATAAATATTTTCGTGGAGTTGAAATGAGAAAATTTAGCGTTGTCATCGCCGCAATTGCAACGTTTTGCGCAGTTTGCGCAGCCCAAAGCCTCGTAAAAATCCCGTATTCTGCCAAAGATAAACTCGATTTCACAACACTCGATATAGCATTCACGCGTGCGGGCGCGTATTTTTTGGCTGTGGCGGATGACGCAACGGTTACTAGATTTGCACAACAGCATATTCCATATGAAGTTATTCACGAAAACCTACCAGAATTCTATGTTTCACGTTTTGCTCCAGTTGACTATGGTGGTTATCACACATATGCACAGATAATCGCTGCAATCGATTCTATGCAAATGCTCTATCCAGAAATTATTTCTCAAAAATTTTCGATTGGTACAACAACACAGGGACGCGATATCTGGGCTATAAAAATCTCCGATAATCCCACTTACGATGAAGATGAGCCAGAAGTTTTGTTCGATTTCAACATTCACGCGCGCGAGGTAATTGGTTTTGAGCTATCACTTTACTTCTTGAGCTGGCTTTGCGACAACTACGGCACAGATCCGCTTGCGCGATTTATCGTTGATGAACGTGAGGTATTTATGGTTCCGGTGCTCAACCCCGACGGCGTTTTGATAAATGAAGCACTCTACCCTTCTGGCGGGGGCACATGGAGAAAAAACACACGTGATAACAACGCTTCCGGTGCTTTCGAAATCGCTTCGGATGGCGTTGATCTCAACAGGAATTTTGGTTACATGTGGGGTGTCGGCGGCTCATCAAGCACACCTAGCGACGACACCTACATGGGTCCCTCAGATTTTTCCGAGCCGGAGACACGCGCTATACGCGATTTTTGTGCGGCACATGAAATTCGATTTTACATGAACGTGCACAGCTTTTCCAACTACTATCTTTTCCCATGGGGTTACACAGCCGACCACTGCGCCGATTATGATTATTTCATGCTGATAACCGATTGGATGGCAAGCAGAAATGGCTATGTACACGGCGATGCTTTCACAACCATCTACATGGTTTCGGGTGGCAGTTTCGACTGGAGTTATGGCGAAGAAAGCATTTATGGTCTTTCACCCGAAATAGGTGGCGAAGAAGACGGTTTTTGGCCCTCAACCGATCGCATTATTCCACTATGTGAAGAAAACCTGCTCGCTTGCATAGTGCATTGTCTGGTGGCAGGTTATGCGCCACGCGCAATGAGCGCCACCGTAAGCGAGATTAGCGGTGATGGCGACGGTTGTTGCGACGTGGGCGAAAGCGCAAACATCGACGTATCGCTCATAAACTTAGGTTTGGATGCGGCAAGTGGGGTTACAGTGCTCGCACGTGCTATAACTCCCGGCATAATTTTCATTGAGAGCCTAAAAACTGTGTCCGCGCCAATTGCGCCAAAGGGCGGTGTCGCAACAGTTTCGAATTTTATCTGTCGTCTGGCACCACCGCTTTTACCGGGCAGCACAGCCAGAGTCGAATTCACCGTTCGCACAGCTGAGGGTTATTCCATGCCCGACACACTGTCATTTTTGGTAGGCACTCCCCTAACTGTAACTAGCGTTACTTACGACGCAGGTTCGGCAGGATGGACACTTTCGGGCGACTGGCAAATAGGCGCATCCGAACGACCACTGCCGCACAGCGCACCTGCAATTTTAGCCACGCGCCTCAACGAAACCTATTCGAATAACCGCCTTTCCGAGGCGATAAGCCCTATTTTTTACATTCCTACCGAAGGTTTTGCGCCCGAACTGACTTTTTGGCAGCTACTCGCAATCGAAGGCAGTGCGGCTCTTGTTTACGACGGCGGAAACGTAAAAATACGCCGACGTGGCGAAACTTCTTGGCGCATTATTTTTCCTGATGGTGGATATACAGGCACTTGTTATACATCAAACCCACATATTGGCGGCGAGCCGGCTTTTTCAGGAAACACGTACGAATGGGTGTTTACACGCTTTCCGCTTGATGATTTTGTTGGCGACAGTGTGCAGTTCAAATTCGTTTTCGGCACCGATCTTTACGTAGGCTATGAAGGTTGGCACATCGACGACTTATCCATTCGTGCCTATGAACCAGAGACAACGGCAAACATCGACGAAATTGTAGCGCGCCCAACATCTTTGAATATTCACATATCGCCAAACCCATTCAACTCCATATGCCACATATCATTTGCACCAATTGCGCGCGCAAGAAAGCTGCAAATATTCGACATTCACGGGAAAATTGTTGCAACACAAACAGTTCCATCGAATTCAACCCACATTGCCTTCGATGGCGCGAATATAAACTCGGGGCTCTATCTCGTCACTTTTGAGGGCGAAACTAACTGCACAAAATTGATTTTACTCGAATAAGGCATCGCAAAATTTTTGATTACACTGCCAATAAAAAAGTAGTTTTAATATGAAAAGCATGTTTGAAGGCAAAAAAATCTTGTTGGGTGTATGTGGTTCTGTTGCTGCGTACAAGGCAATTGTGCTTGGGCGTGCACTGGAGAAATCTGGTGCAACAGTTCGTGTTGCGCTCACTGCCAACGCTGCAAAATTCGTAACTCCATTGCAATTTCGATCAGCACTACGTTGTGAAGTAACTGTAGATGAGTTTTCACAGCCAAACGAATGGAGCCTCGAGCACATATCATGGGCACGCTGGGCAGACACTTATCTCATCGCACCTGCAACTGCAAATGTGATAGGCAAATGCGCCAACGGCATCGCCGACGACTTTGTCACAACCACGGCACTTGCTGCCACCTGCCCTGTTATTTTTGTGCCGGCGATGAACACCGTCATGTTCACACACGCGACTGTGCAGCGTAACATCTTACAGCTCAAAAAATTCGGCTATCACGTGATGGAAACTGCCACAGGCGAGCTAGCTTGTGGCGAATTTGGTGCCGGGCGTTTTCCCGATATTCCTCACATTATCGATTACGTATTGCCGTTTTTTCATGTTTCCGACGCGTTTCGCAATGCACATGTGCTTATAACCGCTGGTCCAACACACGAATACATCGATGACGTGCGTTTTTTGTCAAATGCTTCTACAGGGAAAATGGGCTTAGCCTTAGCACGCGCTTTTCTGACTTTCGGCGCTAAGGTTACTCTCGTAACCGGTCCCATCACCGAAACCATCCCGTTCGGAGCACGCGAAATTCGTGTTGTCTCTGCTGCAGAAATGTTCGAAGCCACCATACAAGAATTTGCCAACTGCAACTTAGCTATTATGGCTGCTGCTGTCGCTGATTATACTCCTAAATTGAGAACGCAGGGAAAAATTAAGAAAAACTCCGACACATTAACCCTCGAGTTTGCAAGAACTCGCGACATACTCGCCGAGCTTGGCAAAATCAAGGGCAAACAGCTACTAATTGGTTTTGCGCTCGAAAGCTCGAACGTGGAACTCTATGCCCGTGAAAAACTTGCATCCAAAAACCTCGACGCTATCGTGGCAAACTCGCCATCGCCATGCACCGGTTTTGGCGCCGCCACAAATGCCGGCACACTCTTTTTTCGTGATGGCACGCAAGTCAATTTGCCGCTCGAGAGTAAGCAGGAAATGGCTTTTCGCATTGCCAGCCTTTTAGCAGCGATTGCGCCACCTGCTCAAAATGATTCTGAAGCAGCTTCGCCTACAAGATAATTATTTCAACACCAATAACTAATATTACGCAGTAGCAGTTTTAAAAATCGCTATCATGTGTGTTATTTTTGAATTTCTGAAAATATGTACTAATCACCAAATTCAACAGTTACGTCAAAGTGCGTACCCTTTTGTAAAGCACGCTAATACAAGAAATTTTGTCATGTAGCATTCCATTTTCAACGATGCTGCATGCCAAGCAAAACCTTCCACAACAAAAACCACCAAACTCTCGCTTGGTGGTTCTTCGTAAAATTTTGGCAGACGACAAACATCGCCGCAAATGCTTGCTAATCAACCTTTTTGATGACATTAGTGAGCGCTGCGATGGTGCCGGCAATGTCCGATAGGTTTGACGGTATAATCATGGTATTGTTGGACTTGGCAAGGTGTCCGAATTGCATGATCCACTGCTCGGCAATGCGCAAGTTGACAGCCTCTTTGCCGTTAGTAGAGCCGATAGCGTTTGCAATTTCGCGAATACCAGCGGCGGTGGCAACTGCAACAAGCTCAATCTCTTTCGAGCGACCAGTTGCCTCGTTGATACGTTTTTGCATTTCGCCTTCCGAAACAAGTGTCATTTCTTGGCGATCGCCTTCGGCGCGGTTAATTTTGGACTGACGTTCCCCTTCGGATAACGCTATTTGCGCGCGCTTTTCGCGTTCGGCACGCATTTGCTTTTCCATAGCTTCTTGCACAGAAGTGGGCGGCGTGATGTTGCGGATTTCGTAACGGGTTACCTTGATGCCCCATGGATCTGAAGCCTTATCCACAGCATCTACGACATTGCCGTTGATGGATTCGCGCTCGACGAAGGTTTTGTCCAAATCGAGCTTACCGATTTCGGAACGCATGGTGGTCATTGCAATTTGCGTTACGGCAAAAACGTAATTGCTTATGCCATAAACCGCTTTTACAGGATCCATCACGCGCATGTACAAAATGCCGTCCACCTCGACCGAAACATTGTCTTTGGTGATGCAGATTTGCGGCGGCACGTCTATAGCCATTTCCTTTAGGCTCACTTTGTAGGCAACTTTGTCGATGAACGGGATGAGAATGTGAAAACCCGCATCGAGTGTTTTTGAATATTTGCCCAAAGTTTCGACAATGTAAGCACTTTTCTGTGGAACAATACGTGCAGTTTTAAATAACGTTATCAGCACAAAAAAAATGCCGATAATAATGATCCAAACAATCGCAGCTTCCATGATCCTCCCCTTGGAATTTGTTGATAACTAAGTTTTTTTAAATTTAACGGTCACGTTTTGGAACGTACTTTTTGATGGACAATTAATTGCCATTATTTTTGTCAATTGGCTTTACAAAAAACGTGATGTTCTTTTTGCCTACAATCTCGACAATTTCGCCACGCTCGATTTCGACATCGGCAATGGCTTTCCAATCGGTGCCGTCAAATTCGATTTTACCTTCGTCGCTTTGAGGCACGATTTTCTTTGAAACTTTCACGCGTTTGCCCAAAAATTCAGCCGAATCGCCCACTTTTTCTTCGCTGTCGAGCTTTCCTTTGAGGTATTTCGAAAAAACTCTGCGCAGCGAAAACAGCAATATCAAAGAGCCTACTGCAAAAAATAACAGCTGCACTTCTATTGATGGTAGCACGCCAATCCAAGTGAGCAGCGCCGTTATAACCGCTCCCATGCCGAAAAAGATTAGAATTATGCCGGGCACCACAAATTCCAGAAACATGAGCACTAATCCCGCCACCAGCCACGCGAGTTCAGGGCTAAGGCACATCGCAAAACCTCCGAGTTTGTTCTTCACAAAATATACACTTATTCGCATAAAAAATTCATTTTTTTTTGTTTCCAGCCAAATGCTAAACACCTAGAGTGGTTTTCAAAATTGCCTGCCTGTGCCGATAAAAATCCCCGCCTTGCAGCACTTCTTCTTAGGCAAGAAAGAAGCACAATGCAAGACGGGGAACATTTGTCAGCGGTCAGTTAGCTGATTTTTAGTTGAACATCTGCATGCCAAAGGCGTCTTTGAGCAAGAAAATTATGCGACCGATGAAAAGCGACAGTCGCGCCATAACTGTATAGCCAAACGTTGCGCCAAAACCTATCATCAAAAACCAAATGCCAACGCTCGCCACACCACCAAACCAACCTTTGTGTTCCTTTGAAAAGAAGAAATACACCAAGCCCGAAAGCACTCCCACAACAATAATTAGATTGTAGAAAATGCCTTCGACTGTGAAGGAAACAGGCAACATTGTGGCATAAAGCTGCTGCATTATTCCAGTTTGGATAACACGAGGCAGCGCATAACCCGAAGATGCACCAATGAGCAAGGCAAGGCTGTATCGCGAAAGCCATGCGTATTTTGGCACAATACGGGTTATCATAAGCAATCCCATAAGGGCTGGTATCACAAGATGCAAAGTGGACGGGAAATTCGCGACAAACGGCTCCCAAAATTTTCCCACAACAGTGAGCGTCCACCAGAGAACAATGCCGTAACCCATGCCGATGCCAACGGTAACCGATTCGGCAAATTTATAGAAAATGTTGTCCTTCCACAGAAACGAAAAGACCGAGAGGGTGAAGAAAACTGCCACCCAAACCCAAGGGTCGGTACTCGGATGCATATTTTAACCTCCGTGCTTGCGGTTTACTTTTTCTTGGACATGAAATAGCCCAAGTTACCCAAAACAATAAATAGTATTATAGCAATGTGCGCCCATGACTGCGCTTCCATGCCTGCCATGCCTACAGCCGGTCTGTTGACGAGCTGCTCGTATTCGGCAGCGCCACGCAAACCACCAAGTATGCCAATAAGCTGACCCGCTTGCATATTCGGGTAAGCATCGGCAGCCATGACAGCTGTAATGCCCGCAGCAATTTTAACTTTGTACTGCGCATAGGCAAACACAATCCACGAAGCATATGCACTGCTGCCCGTAAGACAAACTATCAGGTCGATGTCGTCGTAGTTTTTGAGCTCGCGGGTGAGCGGTAAATCGCGAAGCTTGGTTTGGTAAAAATCGGATTGCCAAGCGCCTATGAAGTTTTTGCCCATCTGCATGACGAGCAAGCTCGCGCCGTATTTCCAGCCAAGGAAAACATAATCGACGCCATAGACTTTTTGATACTCGTCGGCAATGCGCTTTAGACGGGGTTCTACCAAACCTGTGCCCTGCAAGTTGAAAACATTTGCCACCACGACTTTCACGTTTTTTTGAAAGCAATGATGCAAAATTGCCTCATACATGGGCGAAAGTTCGGCGTCCACCTGTGGGTCGTAATCGCCGGAGATGAAAACAATGTCGGTCGGTTTGAGTTTATCGATATAGTTGTATATTGCGCTAACTTCGGGCGAAGGCTTGATCGGTAGCCCGAGCCTGAAGAAGAACGGTAACACCACCGCAATTGTGATGATGGCGTAAATTATACGCCTGTCGAGTTTTTCTAGTTTTTGCCAAAAATTCATGGTTTGCTCCTTGGTAAGTTAGGCTCAGTCGCCACCGAGATAAGACCTTTCGATACCCAAAATGATCTTCAAGCTCACCAAAAGCGAGCCTAAACCCACGCCCAAAGCGATGGCGCGTTTTGCCGCCATGTTTGGAACGTTTAAAATCCATTGCGACACATCGTAGAACGTGATGTTGATGCCAAAATGTGTCCAAAAGCTAAGTGGCTCGCCAATGGGCACGCGCCCTAACATAACGATGATGGCGGCAATGAGCAATGCCACAGCTTGCATAGAGCGCGCGCGGAAAGCTCTGTATGCTGCCGACGAAATGTAGAACGCGAGTAACGCAAAAACGGTGGCGTTCACCGCAACAGATACGTAAGTGAACAAATTCATGAACATACCAGCACTTGTGCCGTCGAAAATTGCCGAAACTATCATAGCGAGAAGTGCAAGTAAGTTGATAGCCGAAAAATACCAGTCGTGCGAACGCTTGATGACTTTGTAGATGTGCACGCGCAAAAAGCTAAAATAGCCAAGCACGGCACCAAAGATTCCTATAGTTATAACCCAGTTGATATAGAAATCGTTCAGGAATATGTCGGAAGCCCTATGGGGTGCAAAATATTGGAACCCCAAAAGGATACCCATCACGAGAACTATAAGCAAAGGTAGTGTTTTTTTCCAAAACATCGGTGCCCCCTTTATTCGCCAAGAGATTGGAAGATGTTCACGAGCCACCATGCACCAGCCGAAGCCGCAGCTGTGCCAATTACGATGATGACCATTTCGATAGCTTTGAGCACATCCTGCGATTTGAGTGAGCCACGCTGCATTGGGTCATTGGACATGTATGCGGAAGCTGCGTAAAGCTCTTCGCCTATGAGCGTGTAATCGCAAGCGGTGATGAAAAATGGCAGTTGAGTCATGTCGTCTGTGCCCGCAACCTGAATGGCTCCGGTAGATGCACCTGTTTCTGCCAAGATTAGTGATTCGGCATAGAACTTACCTACGAAGAAGTTGGCGGCGGTTTTCTCGCGAATCATCAAACCAGCCACTGCTGCTGCATAGGCAAATTGTTGTGCTGCAAAGTAATAGATATCGTCTTCGCGATAAAGATCGGGTCTGCCCGCATCGGTGTATGCGTTGCGAACAGTTTCTTGTGCCACAATCATGATGATAGGATCGTAGCAAGGCACCAAAAGCCTGTTTTGATATTGTGCCGATTTTTTCGCTACACGTCCCAAAATAGTGAGCGATGCGAGAGTAGCTATCTCTTCGATGTAGCCCAAGCCAGTAACGTAAACAATGGGACGACCCATTTCGGTAGCTCTGCCCAATGCCTCGTCGATGTGCACAATACCCGCAATTGGGCGAATGAAAAACTGCGAGCCTTTTCTCGCCAAAAGTATGAAAAACAAAGCCACCGCAACAAATATAAAAGTGGCAATAAGCAAGTTTACTTTGTGCGTGTTGAACCAGTTGCTCTGAGGCACCACGGGACCAAGTGGTTCGGTTTGTGCCACAGCACCATCGGGACCGACAACCTGCACAATGTAATAGTAGTCTTTTTTGTGCGGTGGATTGCGGAAAATGCGGAGCAAGCTTTTATCTGTTGTGTCGGGTTCAAACTGGTCGATTATTTGGCGGTTGTCGAAACTGCCATCGGCAAAAAGCTCAAATGTCGAAAGATCGTTTTTGTCGGTGCCACGATAGAATAAATAGGTGTATTCAGAAGATGGTGCATCGACTATGTGGATTTTTGTGGCATCGATTTCCATGTCGATTACAGCTTCGGGATTGTTGAAGCTTCCGCCGTTTGAGCGGATAATTTTGCCCGTGAGCCTGTATTTGCCTTCGGGCACATCGTCAAATTTGAAAGAAAAAGTGTTGTCTTTGTCGAGAATTTCTGCGGGCTCGGGCAAACCAAGTGTGAAATCACCGTAAAGTGCGTCGTCTTCGCTGTTTGTGAGCATGTTGTATTCGATTTTGAGCGTCCTTTTATCGCCAACGGTGGTGTAGGCATAGGTGGAGATCTTTTGTGCGCCCTCGGGTTTTGCTGCGCCCGGTTCGAGTTTTATAATCTGTTCACTCGTATCAGTTTTAACATAATAAAGGTTTTGCGCGCTCACGTCTTCGATTTTGGGTGTAGGCGCCGCATCTTCGACAGAATAGGCAACTGTGAGTGCTGGCGGTCCCCATCTGAGGAGAAGTTTTGTGCCATCGTCGTTGGGAAAATCTTCGGCAACGATGTCGGCAATGGGAACAACACCAAGTGGTGCGGGCACAGATTGCAAAAGTGTGGTTTTTGTAGATTGCCCTGCTTTATCGACATTTTCGATGTAAAATCTGTCGGCACCTTTTACATCTTTTATCGCGAAAAACATCCAAGACGCATTGATTTCGCCTACTGGTGTGCCTTCTTTGCATGATGTGTCTTTGGCTGTGGTTTTGAAAATGCGATATTTGGCATTGTCGAAAAACTGTGCATATCTTTGCGCTGCAGGGTCGAAATTGAAATGAATGGCAGCGGTGTTTGATGTCGTGTCGAAAAGCACCATCGATGCAACCGGTGCAAAAGGCGGTTCATCTTTTGTGATTATTTCGACAGGAGCAGATTCGTCAAAGATTTTTGCCGTAGTGAAAAGGTTTTGTGCTGCGGGCTTGTTTTTTTGGTAAAGGCGAATTGTGTAGGTATATTTTTTCCCTGGTGCTGCACTGCGGTCAACAAACGAAAAATCGCTGGCTTGCATAGTGTAACGTGCTTTAGTGGTGACCACTGATGCTATTTTTTTGCCATATTTTGCCAAAAATGCGCTCTCTACACCGTCTGCGGTGGAGATGAAGCTACCCTTTTTTACAAATTCAAATTCAGCATCTTTCGCCGAAACTTCAAGACCAATTTTGCCGTTTTGTGGCACTGTGAAGCCACATTTTGCAAAGAGCTCGGGCATAACATTGACTGGTTGAAGTTTTTCGGCTATGCGCATGTCGGGGACAACTTGATAATAAAGTCCATCGACAAAAACATTAGGAAGCGCATTGACGCTCTCTTGTGGTGGAATTTGGAACTCGATGCGCACGAGTTGTTCGGCACCGTGCGACATGAGCGATTCGGCATTTTCCACAGTAGGCTTTGTGACAATAAGCTTGGGCAAGCCGGCACACGACGAATCGATAGAGACAAGATAGCCCAAATTTTTTACGTCGTTGTCGGTGGTGTTTTCCCAAACCGTGTTCACCTTTTTCATCTGCAGAGGAGTTATGAGAACTGGCGCACCACCTTCCTCGGTGCGGTAGATCTCATATAAAATCCCGGGCACGGTTTCAAAGTGTTTCCACTTTATGACGACATTTGTGCCATCATCGCCCGGGATGTCTGTAAGTTGTGGGTTTTGCGGTTTAGGAGCTGCAATTGCCGCCATGGCGCACGACAAAAGCAACGACAGAACGGCAAAGGATACGTACGTTCGCCTCATCAGTCCTCCTATTTTTTTAAATTGTTATACTGAATGCAATCATTTTTGCATCAAAAAAAGCACCGCCAAAACCATTTCTTTAGGCTGTGTGGCGGTGCATTTTTACAAAATCATTCTTCGATCATTTCGAGGTTGGCGCGTGGCACCATAACCTTTTCGCCATCGAGAAATTCTATTTCGCAAACGCGAGCATGTGTTTCCGATTCGAGTGCGCGCAGTTCGGGCGGTAAACCTGCGATTTTGCCAATTTTGCCAAAATATGGCACGCGAATAACACGAACGAGCGATCCTATTTCGATGCCCTTAAGCTCGCTTTTTGTAACATTTTCGGCTTCGATGTTCTGTTGGATTATGACTTCGGGACGGATGACACCAGCACGTATTTGGGTGGCACCATTTATCGAGGCTTCGCAGTCATTGTATTTTTTGAGCATTTCGAAGGTTTTTTTTGCCATAGGGATATTGCCAAATCCCTCGGTAACCAAAACAGTGAGCGGTATATCCTCAGAACCGGTAATGGCAACACCGATGTCGTAACCGAGATATTCGGCAACATCTTGTGCATCGATGCCACCTGCAACTATGCCGCGCACGTTGAGTTGCTGGGCTTTGCGAATTGCAGCAGCGGTGATTCTTCCGCCACCTATGATGATTTTATCGTGGCAACTGTCGTCAATTTGGGCTGCATCTAAAATTTCGTCACACGAACGCGAGACGATGTGAATTTTGCCCGTGCGTTCGCCGCCAATGCCGAAAATTCCCTGCACAAATGTGGCGACTGTCTCGACAACCACGCCCTCTTTTTCGATTATTTCTACAACTTTGCCGGGAATATAAGCCTTAACTTCGATGGGTATTGGCTCGGCATTGAGAACAGCTTGTCCTGTAACGCGCGATACTTCTTTCAGGGTACCTGAGAAAGGTGCTTTAATTTGGGTTTTGAAAAGCCCAAAGAAACCTTTGTTCTCTGCTAAAATTTGTCCTACGTCGAAATGTTCACCCTGTTTGACCTTAAGAAACATTTCTGCATCAGCAGCATCGATGCCAAGCAAACCGGCTATGTTCAAAAGCTCCACCGAGCCAGGCAAAAACGCGCGCGCAACAGTGTCATTGGGTTTCACTGCATCACCTTTTTTGACAACCACTTCACCCTTGAGAGGCAATATACGCCTTTTCGAGACAAGTTCGCGTTCGGTTACTTTAAGCCCGGGTATATATACGTGCCCCATGCTTCTCTCCTTGTGAATATTGTATTTCAATAAAGCAAGTTTTGCTCATAGCACAAGCATTTTGTTAGTGGCGTCGGCACAAGTGGGTGCCTTTCTAAGCTGCTACGCCACGCAACTTGAGTAGAAATCTGTTTTATTAGCAGATGCTACCTCTCAATAAAAAAACCACCAAACTTTTGTTTGGTGGCATCAGTGAATATTTTTGCAAACGGCTTAGTCGTCCACTTTGAACAAAAACTTTTTGTAAACCAGTGGGTGCCGTCTCTGAAATAAATCATTCGGAAATGACGGAGATGTTGTCGAAGCGCATATATGGGAAACAGTAAACGCCATAAAGCCATTCGCGATCGGAGCTTATTGCCGAAATATCGCGCAGACAATCGTAAACATTGCCAGAAATAGCAACATTTTTCACTCTACCGACAATTTTCCCGCCTTCGATTTTGTAAGCGCTCCCCACAGGGTTTGAGAAGGCGCCCGAAAGGACATTGCCTTGTCCCATGCCGAGCACCGATTCAATCAAAATGCCCTCGTCGATGCTCGCGATTATGTCTTGGGAAGGTTGTGTGCCCGGCTCTATAAGCACATTGCTCGAAGATGGGGAGACCGGTCCGAAAAGCGAGCGCGTGCCACAACCATTGCTGGTATAACCGCTTTTTTTGGCAGTAGTCAAGTCGAAATAGAAGGCAGACAAGACGCCATTTTCTATCATGGTTTGGCGACGTTTGAGTGTGCCTTCTGCGTCGAAAGGTGCGCTGCCTGCACGAAATGCAAGTGTTGGATCGTCGATAAGCGAGAATTTTTCGTCGAAGAGAGTTTGCCCAAGTTTGTCGAATATGGGGCTAGATTTTGTGTATATGCTCGACCCGTTCAAGCCGATGGAAAGTGGGTAGAGTATCACAGGTACAGCGCGAGGAGTAAAAATAATCGGGCAATTTCCAGTGGGTGGTGCGACGATGCGGTCGGCAAATGACATGGCGTTTTTGATGCGCGCTTCAATAGGTGCGACAAAAGCATCAACGCTTGTGGGTGACGCTGTTGCTGTGTTGTAATCCCATGTCATGTAAATGTCGCCCTCGCGAACTCGCGTTACACTCCCCGAAAGCGATATAGATGATTTCGAAAATTCCGCATCAAAGCCTTCGGTGTTCGTTATGCGAAAATGTGCCGCCGAACTTCCACAGCCAAATTCGCCGTCGCAATCGGTTTTGAATTCTAAAAGCGAATTTTTTGCTTTTTCGGCAATAGCCGCAAGGTCGGGTATGGTAACCGATTCAAGTTGAGCATCAAAGATTTGAGGCATGCGCATGTCGGCTGGCTTTGAAGGAAAGGTCAAATCGAGTTTTTCGCCGAGTTTTGCCGCAGAAATAGCATTTTCGACCATGTCGTCGAGTCTGTCGGCATCAGATGTGGCACAGAAGCCGAGTTTGCCGTCGATGATGACGCGCAAAGCCCAACCGCGCTCGTTTGTGCTCTCAGTGCCGCGTATTTTCCAGCCTTTAAACTCCACCGAACGCGACGAACTTTCGGTAAAAAACAGTTCGGCGCTGTCCACACGACCTTTCACTTTGGCAAGTATATCCATCGAATCCTCCTTATTTTGCGAAAACATTGTTGTGAAAAGGCAATTATTCCTTGCCGCCTACTTTTACGTTGTGGATGCGAATGTGAGGTGCGCCAACGTCAACTGGTGCTGCCTGACCGCCTTTGCCACAGTTGCCGCCCCATTTTGCCCAAGAGAAGTCGGTGCCCACTGCGTCGATGTTTTCGAGCGTTTGGAACAAATTGCCCTGAAGCACGACATCACGCACAAGTTCGCCGGGTTTGCCATCTTCGATAATGTAAGCCGCGCCAGCCGAAAAAGAGAAGTTTTCAAGCTGCGTTTGACCACCGTAAGCATCGGTGCAATAGAGACCATTTTTCACTTCGGCAAACATTTTTTTCACATCGTGCGGTCCTGCCTCGATGGCAGTGTTGGTCATGCGCACAATGGGTTCGTTGCGATAGCTTTGGGCACGCGCATTACCTGTGGGTTGTTCGCCGAGCTTGGCTGCTGTCTCGCGATTGTGCAGACGACCTGCGAGCACGCCTTCGCGAATGAGATATGTTTTGTGCGCAACAATGCCTTCGTCATCGTAATGGATGGTGCCGTGAAGGTCGGGTTGTATTGTGCCATCATCGATGACATTGAGAAAATCTTTGCCGAAAACGCGACCCAAATTCATCATTTGCTGTGCTTGCGGGTTCTCGAGGATGAAATCGGATTCGGAGAGATGTCCAAAGGCTTCGTGGATGAAAACACCTGCAAGCTTTGGATCGAGGACAACGGTGTATGTGCCACCTGTAACACTTTTTGCTGAAAGTAGGCGAAGCGCCATTTCGGCAGTTTCGCGTGCCTGAGCTTGTCTTTGTGCAAAATCAGAAAATCTGTGCTTGGTGCTCCAACCTTGCGTCCAAGCTTGTGTGTCCGAGCCTCTGCGTGCACGTGCAGCACAATAGAGAACACCATCGCGCACAACATGTTCGATGCGTCCGCCGAAAGTGTTTGCAAAAAATTTCTCATTGCACCAATCGGCGTAATTGTTGATGGCAAGTATGATCTCTTCGCCGGTAGATTTCATGATTTCATTGTATTCGCGGCAGAGAGCGATTTTAGTTTCGGCAGAATGGCTGTCGAAGGGGTCGATCATTTTTGTCTCGACATGCGTTTCGATTGGGTCTGACTCGGCAATGCGAATCGGCTCATCGGGTATGATTATCCGTGAGCTGTCGCAGGCATCGGCGAAAGCTTTTGGCAACGATGCGTAATCGTTGAAAGTGGCTATGCCCCAACCGTGGTTGTGCAGGAGCACACGAACAAAACCGCCTGCATCGTTTTTGCGCGAAAAGTTTTCGACTATGCCGTTTTTCACCACGAAAGATAGAGCGCTAGCCCTTTCGAGGCGAATTTCCGCGTAGCCTCCAACATTTTTCAGCAGGCTTTCGATTGTGTCGCGGTAGTTTTCGAACATTTTGCCTCCCTGTGTAGTTTTTTGTGCAATTTACCCCTTCATGACCAAATGCGCAATCAATAAAACGGTGTTCTCGCGTTATTAAAGTTTTACGCAAAAATTTGAATGCCGTTTTAACATTTACCACAAGCTATAATGCACAAATTTCAAAAAATGTCAATGCAAATTTTCACTTTTTCAAATTTTTTACTAAAAAATGAAAAATGAAGGAATATTTTGCTCAATTTGCGAAACCCATTGTGCGGTGCTTTTTCTTTGTGAAATTGCTGTTTTCTGTTGCTATTCCATAAAAATGCGTCAAATTATTCGCATGGACGACAAACTAAAGCTAATACTTGAGGCTTCGGCAAAGCTCGCGGAAGTACGCGACTTGCACACGATACTCATAACCGTAACCGACCTAACCAAAAAGCTTTTGGCTGCGGATAGATGCGCGCTTTTTTTGCACGATAAAAAACGCTCCGAATTGTGGACTATTGTGGCACATGGAGTTTCCGAAATTCGCGTGCCCGATAATGCAGGTGCAGTAGGCGCTGCTTTTCACACGCGGCAAATCATCAATATCCCCGATGCGTACGCCGACAGCCGTTTCAATCCCGAAGTCGATAAGCGCACGGGATATCGCACCCGCAATATACTTGCTATGCCCATGTTAAATTTGCAGGATGAAATCATTGGTGTATTTCAGGTTATAAACAAGCTCACTTCCGATATTTTTTCGCCCGAAGACATAGACCTGGCACGTTATCTCACTGCATTTGCCGCATCAAATGTAGAAAACGCTTATCTTTACGAGCGGTTGAGGCTTGCACAACAAGATGTCGTTCATCGACTTTCGCACGCCACGAGTTACAAAGACCCCGAAACCGAAAATCACATTGTCCGTGTTGGGCTATATTGCGAGCTGATGGCACAAATAATGGGTTTTTCGCCCGAACGCGCGGAACTTGTGAAATTGGCAGCACCAATGCACGATATTGGTAAAGTGGGCATACCCGATCGCATTTTGCTCAAGCCCGGCAAACTCGATGCCGATGAATGGGCATTTATGCAAAAGCATGCGCAATTTGGCTTTGAGATTTTGCGCGAAGCCGAAAGTGAGCTTTTGCAGGTGGCGGCATTAATTGCGCTCGATCATCACGAAAAATGGTCGGGTGGCGGTTACCCAAACGGCAAAATTGGCGCTGATATAACAGTTTACGGGCGTATGGTGGCTTTGGCGGATGTTTACGATGCGCTCACTTCGAAACGCCCCTACAAAGATGCTTGGTCGCATGAACAGGCTTTTGAGCTTATTGCCACCGAATCGGGCAAGCATTTCGACCCAAAACTTGCGGCGATTTTCATCGAAAATGCCGACCGCATAGTTGAGCTTAAGCGCATCTACAAAGACTAATTTCCTCTCCAGTTGTAAATTTCGACTCAAAGCTTGTGGCAAAGCCATTTCAGGGTGCAAAGCGGTGCTCGGAGCCACTTTTAAGGCACCGAAACACTTTCAAAGCGCCACTGGTGCAAGATGCACTTTGAATGGTGCAAAGCGGTGCTCGAAGTCATATAATATATGCCATTGTTACAAATGGAAACCGCCATAAAAACACTATGCCGCGAGTTTTGAGATAATAAAACCATACAACGCTCGATCGAGAGCTTCAAAAACGCAACTGGCGCAAGGAGAAGGAGATGAAATACTATGTAGCAGTTTTGCTGGCATTTATGGTGACGATGGCATTTGCTTTTGTGGCGGGGAATAATTGTGGCAATGTGAATTTGAGCACACCGAAACTCAAGCGCATGGAAACACAGGATTTTCACATGCTCTACGATGATGGTCGTGCCTGCGCACGTTGGGCTTTTCCCAAGCGACGCATGAACTTTTCGGGCGATGACGAAACCATAAAGCAACGTATTAGAGCTTTTTGCGCGGCAAACGAACGTTATTTTGGAAATTCGACAACTTTAGGCGAAATATCGGTTTTACGCCGTGCAAATAAAACTTTCGTTAACGTATCGCAAGAGTTTTGCGGCAGGCAAGTTCTCGACGGTGGAATGTATTTTCGTGTAGCATCGAACGGTTACTTGTGGGCTTGCGGCAGCAAATTTTTCGCGAATTTCGAAAACGCCACATCGTTCGATGCGAGAGAATACGATGCTGCAATTTTTGCAGCTCAACTTTTTTTACGCGAAGAACTTGGCGTAAGTTCACCTGTTTTTTTGGGAAATGTGCGCGAGTTATTTTTTCCCGATGGCGACACTGCACGCGCAGCATATGAAATTCAAATGAGCGGAAATTATCCCGACCGCTACAATTTATGGTTGAGTTCCAAAGACTTACGCATTTTGGGTTGGGAAAACGAAATTCGATATTACGATGTGAATGGTGATGTGGGAATTTTTCATCAGCCTGCGTTTTTCGACGATGAACAGGATTCGGCTGCATTTGCGCATGGGCGAATTAGTTTTAGCCAAGTGCAAGATACGCTTACAGATGCACATGGACACTATTATTACAATGTGCTTTCGGACGGTGGTTTTCAGCCGTTTAAGAGCTGGCTTTGCGGGTTATATTGCCAGGTGTGGCGCATGGACGGACCTTCGGCATATTTGTGGGCATATTTTTCGGTTCCATCGGATTGGAGTTTTTGTTGGCGCGATGGCAACTCAATAGTCGATGAACGCAATTTATATTATCACACAACATATTACCACGATTACATGAAGTCGCTCGACACAGATTTCGATGTCATGGATTATGCGGTTCCATCACGATGTCGTGTGCCCGACCAGCCCGAAAACGCGTATTGGGACGGTTATGGCGCGAACTTTGGCGGCGGCGGCGAACGTTTACGCAACCTCGCTCAATTTAGTAATGTAATATATCACGAATACACACACGGCATAAGCGACAAAATGTATCGCGACGTTTTTTTTCCATACTCTGCTGAGAGTGGTGCACTTAATGAGGCTTTCAGTGATTTTTTTGCCTGCAGTCGAAATAATACACGTTACGCAGGCGAGCGCCTGATGACCGACGATAGTTTTTTGCGCGACCTCATAAACACAAAAACGATGCCGCGTGATTGGGTGAACGAGCCGCATGGCGACGGTGAAATTGTCGCCGCCGCGTTTTGGAATATTCGTTCGCTTGTTGCACCAACATATGCGACAGCCGAGAGTATTGTGCATTTTGCGCGTTACAGCGGGGCTAACACGTTCTACGACTTTGCAATAGAGTGTTTTTTCGTTGCCGATGACGACGACAGTATCGAAAACGGTTGCCGTCTGCTTTCGCCGATAGCGAACAGTTTTGCAGCACATGGCATTGGTCCTGGACGGTTTCCAACTTTGCTGGGAAATTTCGCCGCAGTTGCTGATGCCGATGGTGATGGATTTATTTCGGCGGGCGAGGACTTTGTTATTGAGACTAACGTTAAATATATCAACGAGTTTCCATATCCGCGCGCGGAAGGGCTTTTGGCTTATGTTGAGCTTGTGGACGAGCTGGGCATATTAGCTTGCGATACGGTTGTTGTGGGCACGCTCGCGCGTAACGACTCGCTTGGTTTAACTTTTTCGCTTACTTTGCCTTACGAGCTTTTGCCGCACTATGCGCACGCAGTTTTCTACTGTGGCACTGCGGGCGATTTTGCCGCTATCGACACTATAGAAATACCTGTTGGATATCCTCAGTTGCTCTTGGCAATGGAGCACGGTAATGACCATATTTTGCGCTTTTTCGCAAATGCACTTCGGGCACATAATGTGGTTTACGATATCGACACTGTGGATGGATCGTTTTCAAACGTCGATAACTTATCGAATTATGATGTGGTGCTGCATTTTTCGGGCGATAGCATGAGTTCGCTGAATTCTTTTGCGCAGGAAAGAATATTATCATATTTTAATGCTGGCGGCAATGTTTTATTCACAGGTCAAGATGTGGCTGACAACACAAGTGCCGCGCTGTTCCTCGACGAATTGTTTGGTGCACAAGTGGCTTCTCTTTCTACTGGTGCGCGCATGGTTTCGGGGGTTGATGGCACGGAACTTGGTGATGATGCAAGCTTTACGCTAATTGGTGCACCAGGTGCCGCAAATCAGCGCACGCCATCGGTGCTTACTCCTAGTGCTGGCGAGGGTTTTGCATTCTATGCGGGCACTGCCGAGGCTTTTGCAGGCGTATCGAAACGTGCCGCCGGCAGAGCAGTGCTTTTCTCGTGCGGCATTGAAGCCATAGGCAGTGGCACCGGCGGTCGAAAAACGCTTGTTCAGCTGATGCGCAGTTTGCTTGATTATTTCGCTGTGGAAACTTACTCGGCTATAGATGCACAAACTATTGTGCCACAAAAATTTATAGTGCGAGCTTACCCAAACCCGTTCAATGCGGCTGTTACAATAGAAACCGCGGACACCGGCGATAAACATCTGATTATCTATGATTTACGCGGACAAATCGTCGATGAAAATCGTTTTTCATCCCGTTCTTTCACATGGAACGCGCAAAACATACCATCTGGCGTGTATTTTTATCGTCTCAAGACACCCAAAAGCTCAACTTGCGGCAAACTTCTCCTCACCCGTTAATTTTGTTTAGTGTAGGCGCATAGACGTTACAAAACACTGGCGAAAGCACTAACAAAAAAGCCCTCGGGGAGGTGAGGGCTTTATCGTATTGGGATAACTTCGACCTGAGCCGAAGACGGGAGTTTCGTTATTTGCGTTCGGCTGGGAGCCAGACGATGAACTTGGTACCCATGCCAACCTCCGATTCGATATCGATGCGCCCACGGTGCATTTTGACCACGCGTTGAGCGATAGCCAAGCCCAAACCTGTGCCCTGAATTTTTTTTGTGGCATCAGATTTGACGCGGAAAAATGGGTCAAAAATCGTGGCGACTGCCGATTTTGGTATGCCTATGCCTGTGTCGGCAACGGTGAGTTCTACGCCATCGCCAGCAATATGCGCGCAAACCGTTACTGTGCCTTCATCTTTGTTGTATTTGATGGCATTTGAGACCAAATTTGTGATAAGCTGCATCATAGCGGTTTCATCGGCAGCAATGGGCGGAATTTCGCCAAGTTCAAGCACCACAGTAAGTTTCTTCTCAAGTGCCGACGATTCGAGCGATGACACAACCTCTTTTACGAGCGCGCCAAAATCGAGTGGCGAGAAATTGCCCTTAAGCTCGGCGGCTTCGGCACGTGTAATCGAAAGCAAATCCTTAACCATATCGATTAGCCCTTCGAGCCGGCGTTTCGAGCGCATAAGGTATTCGGTTTTCTTTTCTTCTTCGGTAACGTATCCTTGTAAAATCATGTCGGTGAAACCGATAACTGCCGCTACGGGTGCTTTAATCTCGTGGCTTACTATGCGCACAAAATTCGATTTGGCGCGATCTAGTTCTGCCTGATGCGTAACATCTTGCAATATTATTGTTCTGCCGGCTTCCGAACCGTCTTTCGATGGCACGGGAGTTGCGTAAACCGAAAACATTTGTCCTTCGGCAAGTCCTTCCACTTCAAAAAGTTTTTCATTTTCTTCATTTTCGGGCAATTGGAGCAGTTCGAGCACTGCATCTTTGAGTTTTGATTCGGGCAGTTGCGGTGCAAGTTGCGATCCTACATCGAGTTTTGAAAGCTGAAGCATCGTTAGCGCTATGCCATTGTAGAGAACGATCTCGCCACGTGTGTTGACTACGAGAACGCCTTCGCGCAGTGTTGAGAGTATGGATTTTGTGCGTGTGCGTTCTGTGGCAAGTTCCATAAGCCGCTCTTCGCGTTCTTTTCGCAAACGTTCTGCCTCGAGCAAAAGTCGTCGTCGCTCGGCAACCCTATTTACAACTTGCCGAAGCTGTTGCGGTGTAAACGGTTTTGCCACAAAATCAAATGCACCCTTGCGTGTTGCTTCCACTGCCGCGTCGAGTGTGGCATAGGCGGTTACTATGAGGAAAACAGAATTTGGGCTTTGGGTGTGGAATTCATCCAAAAGTGTTATGCCATCTACGTCGGGGAGTTTCAAGTCGAGCAAGTAGATGTCATGGATTTTTTGTGCGGCAATGGCACGTGCGGTCGCACCACTTTCGGCTATGTCCACGTCGAAGCCTTCTGCCAAAAGTATTCTTTTGCTGCCTTCGCGCATGCCCCATTCGTCATCGACGATGAGCACTCGCATTTTATTTTCGGTTTCGGGTGTCATGTTATTATGAATCTCAGCCAATTGTTTTCGTTGCGCGCACTTGCGCAAATTAGCAAGTGCGCATATAAAAATCACTTCGCGCATTCAATTTTGGCTTTTGCCAAACTGCCAAATTCTTAAACACTGCGCCAATGGCTTCGCATTTGCTCTGTCGCAAGTGAAGGCAGTTTTGCTTTGGCACAAAACTATTTTTCGAGCAGCTTGCGCAGGCGTGCCAAAAGGTCGATGGGCGAAATTGGTTTATCGACAAAGTCATCTGCCTTTATCCATTCGCGTTCACCAGCAGAGTCGAGACCAAACGAAAAACCAGTAATCGACGCCACTGCAGTGAGCATGAGCAAAGGCATATTCGCAGTGATGGCATTGGCTTTTAGCTTGTGGCACAATACAAAACCTGCGTCGTCGGTTTCCATCATGAGGTCCACTATCGCAGCATCTGGGCGCTCGCGAAGCGCAACTTCATATCCGGTGGCACCCGAATTTGCGGTTATAGTCTCGTAACCCGCCGAATTCAAAACTGCCGACATCTGTTCGCGCAAATCTGGGTCATCGTCCACAATGAGGATTTTCGTCATTTTATTGCCTCCTGTTTTCGTGTAATCGTTTTTTTTCGCGCTACTGCGCATTTTAAATAGCACGTGTTTTATTGAGAATGCATTTCACCAATTAGATTTGTGTCGCCCAAGCCAAAAGGTATTTCAACAGTGATGACAGCACCTTTTTCGGGCGCAAGTTTTGATGTGGCACGGATATTGCCTCGGTGCAATTTCACTATGCCATAGGCTATGGCAAGCCCCAAGCCAGTGCCTTTGCCGATGGGTTTGGTGGTGAAAAACGGTGTGAAAATTCTCGGCAGCACATCATCGGCAATGCCGGCGCCGCTGTCGGAAATTTCGATAATAGCACGAGCGCCATCTGGTGATTTTCGACAGCTGATTTTGAGTGCGCCGAAACCGCCCATAGCCTCGATGGCGTTTTGAATTATGTTTATGATTACCTGCCGCATTTGGTCAGAATCGATGTTGATATGTGGCATCTCGGCAAAATCGAACTCAACTTTGACCCCTGCGTTTTTGGAATCGCGTATAAAAGGTTCGACAACTTCGCGCAAAAAAGCCTGCAAATCGACTTCTGAAAGCACCAGCTTGTTCTGGCGAGCAAAGTTGAGCAAATCGGCAACTATGCGTCGGCAGCGATCGGTTTCGCGCACTATAACTTCGATATCCTCACGGCGCGGATCGGTGTTTTCGAAGCTTTCGAGCATAAGGTTCGAATAGAGCAGCACCGTGCCAAGTGGATTATTTACTTCATGCGCAACACCTGCGGCGAGTTGCCCCATTGCCGCCATTTTTTCGGATTGTATGAGCTGTTTTTGCGCTTCTTTGAGTTGTTTGTGGCTTTCTTCGAGGTCACGCACAGCCTTTTCGTGAGCCTCGACTGTGTAGGGTAAGCACATTTCCGATTCGGCAAGCCCTTGTAAAACAGCTATGGCATGTTCGCGACATGTTTTGTAACCGCATGCACCGCAATCGAGTTCATCGGCACGCACAGTTTTGCCCATGCGCTGAAGCTGAAATTGTATTTGACTTTCGGTAGGTGTGGGCAAAGTGCGCAAATCGTCACTAAAATTCCGCGACAGGTCGATGTCGGAAACTAAATCCATGTTCGCGCGCCAACGCACCTCGTCAAATTCTTCGGTGCGCTCGCGATAGTATCGAAGCACATTGTCGCGATGGGCAAAAAGCTTTTCGCGATCTTTAGCTAAAGGTCCGTTAACGCAGCCTTCGCAGAAAAGTAGATCTAAAAAGCGAGGCTCCATTTCGCCTGCGGCAAAACTGTGCAAAAGTGAGACGATTCGATCTTTGCCTTCGGCGATAAGCAGATCGTTTTTGCTTATGTCGTATTCGATGCCCGCACTTCGCAGAAGCCCACCCGAAACAGGGAAAAGCGTGCCACGTGAAGGTTGAGGTCCATCGAAAGGCAGCGGCATAGCTTTTGATGTATCGATGCCAGCTTTTCGGAACATTTCTTTTATCTCGTTGAAAGTGAGCACGATATCGACATCGCCAGCTACTTGTGGCTCGGCGGCTTCAACTTTTTTTGCCACACAAGGACCCAGAAAAACCACTTTCGATTTTGGGGCAAAAATCTCTTTTACCGCGCGCGCCATGGCTATCATAGGGCTTATAACCGGTGCCAGATTTGGAATGATTTCGGGCAAGTATTTTATAACGTAAAACGATATTGCCGGGCAGGGAGTGGCGATTATTGGACTTTTGAGTTTATCGTAAAGACGTTTGTACTCGCGAGCAACCATGTCGGCGCCAAAAGCTACTTCCATTACATGCTCAAAACCGAGCACTTTGAGCGCACCTACAAGGCGTTCGGGCGGCTCACAATTTGGAAAAAACGCCGGAAAGGATGGCGCTACAATGGCGGTTAGCTCATGTGAATTATCCTTGAGCATTTCCCAAACGCGATCGGTGTAGTTTTCGAAGACTTTCGCCTTTTGACTGCACACGCGCACGCAGTTACCACAGGAGATGCATCTATCTTCCACTATGAGCGCCTGCCCGCCCACGATTTGGATAGCGTGGGCTGGGCATTCGCGAACACAAGTGTAGCATTTACGACATTTTTCGGGTATGGTGTGGACTACTCCACGCATTTAATTTTCCTCCATCAAATGCCGAACTCGCCGCGCGGCACATAATGTGTGTGCAAAAGATGATGGCTTGTTTCGGAAAGTGGTTTGCCCAAACATTCGCGATAAAGTGCTATGATCTCGGGATTTTCGTGGCTTTTGCGCATGGGCATGGCACGATCGACCATGTTGAGAGCTTCGATGCGAAGCTTCACCGCTTGCGCATCGGCATAAGGTTGACCGCCACCGTTAATGCAACCGCCCGGGCACGCCATTATCTCGATGAAATGAAATTGCTCTCCCGAAACAACGCGCTCCATAAGTGCTTTTGCGGCACCCAAACCCGAAGCTGTGGCAACTTTGAGAACCAGCCCGCCCACGGGTATTTCGGCTTCGCGCAAGCCTTCGCCACCAATTTGGCGAAACTCTACTTTTGCAAGTTCTTCATCGGTAATGAGTTTATAAGCCGTGCGAAGTGCCGCTTCCATAACTCCACCGCTGCGACCAAAAATAACCGCAGCACCTGTCGATGAGCCTAGTGGATGATCGAAATCTTCGTCTGCCATTTTAGTCAAGTTCACGCCAAATTGCTTCAAAAGCCTTGCTGCTTCGCGAGTTGTGAGGACTGCATCCACATCTTGAATTGAGTCGCTCGAAAGCTCTGGGCGCTGTGATTCGAATTTTTTGGCAGTGCAGGGCATTATGCTAACTACAAAAACCTTTTTGGGGTCGATGCCAGCTTTTGGTGCCCAACAATGTTTTACAACTGCACCGAGCATCTCATGCGGCGATTTTGCCGAAGAGACGTTGGGCAAAAGATTTGGAAAATTATGCTCGACAAATTTCACCCAACCGGGGCTGCACGAAGTGAGCAAAGGAAGTGCGCCACCCTCTTTGATGCGGTGCACAAGCTCGGAACCTTCTTCCATGATAGTGAGGTCGGCGGCGAAATCTGTGTCGAGAACTTTATCGAAACCCACGCGGCGAAGCGATGCGGCAAGTTTGCCGGTTACGATGGAACCGGGTGCCATGCCAAACTCTTCGCCAATGGATACGCGAATGGCAGGCGCCACCTGCACCACCGTTGTGATGTCGGGGTCGGCGAGAGCACGCAAAACTTTATCGAGATGGCTCTTTTCGTGCAATGCGCCTGTGGGACAAACCTTTATACATTGACCGCAAAATGTGCACTGTGTAGCGCCCATACTTTGATGAAAAGCAGGCGAAACTGTGCTCTGTGCTCCACGATGAGAGAAATCTATGGCGCCAACGTGTTGAATTTCGTTGCATACGCGCACGCATTTGCCGCAGAGTATGCACTTTTCGGGTTCGCGCACAAGCGATGGGTTGGCGATATCGGGAAAACGACGCTCGTAACCGCGTGGCAATTGCACACGTTCTATATTGTATTGACGCGCAAGTTCTGCAAGCTCGCACATATCCGATTTGAAGCAAGTGGTGCATTCGTTGGGGTGCGCTGCCAAAAGCATTTCCAAAATCGTGCGACGAGCAAAAAGCACTTTCGGCGAACGAGTTTTAACGTCCATGCCCTCCGAAACCGGAGTGGCGCAAGATGGCAACAGTCTGCCGCCAACTTCCACAATGCAAATTCTGCATGCGCCCGCAGGGTCCAAGCCTTCGAGATAGCAGAGTGTAGGAATATCGATGCCGATTTTTTTTGCGGCTTGAAGTATGGTTTCGCCGGCTTCGGCAGTGGTTTTAATACCGTCTATTGTGATGTTCAATGGCATTTTTACCTCCTTATATTACCAAAACCGCACCGAACTTACACACTTCGGCACAAGTTCCGCAGCCTATACATTTTTCTTGCACTATGTGATGCGGATGCTTGGTGGCGCCCAAAATACAGCCTACAGGACAATTTTTGGCGCACAAAGTGCATCCCACGCATTTATCGGGGTTTATGGTATATGTTTTGAGAGCAGTGCAACTACCGGCAGGGCATTTGCGGTCGAAAAGATGTGCTTCGTATTCTTCGCGGTAGTATTTGAGCGTGGAAAGAACGGGGTTTGGTGCTGTTTGACCCAAACCACAGAGCGCTGTTTCGCGAACTGTTTTTGCCAATTCTTCGAGCTGTGCCAAGCCTTTGAAGCGAGCAAGTATGCCGCCTTCTTCGGGCATGCCCTGACGTGTGGTAAGATTTTCGAGTATGTGCTTCATGCGACGGGTGCCTTCGCGACATGGCACGCATTTGCCGCATGATTCGTTTGTAGTGAACTCTAAGAAATAACGCGCGATATCGACCATGCATGTGCCTTCATCCATGATGACCAGACCGCCGGAACCCATCATGGCGCCGATTTCTTTAAGCGACTCATATTCCACAGGCGTGTTCCATAGTCTCACCGGAACACAAGCGCCCGAAGGTCCACCTATCTGAACAGCTTTGCAAGGCTTACCTGTAGAGCTTCCGCCACCGATACCATCGACAATCTCGCCAACCGATATACCCATAGGTACTTCGACCAAACCTGTGTTGGCTACTTTGCCCGAAAGTGCAAATACTTTGGTACCTGCAGATTTCGACGTGCCAACAGAGTTGAAAGCCGAAGCACCGTTGGCAATAATCCAACCGACATTGGCGTAAGTTTCAACGTTATTGATGATTGTGGGTTTGCCCCAAAGCCCCGACACTGCCGGATACGGCGGACGAGGACGAGGTGTGCCACGTTTTCCTTCTATCGATGCGAGTAATGCCGTCTCTTCGCCGCAAACAAAAGCGCCAGCACCCATTTTTATGCGAATTTCGAAAGAGAAATTTGTGCCGAGTATGTTTTTGCCCAATATGCCTGTCGCATGAGCATCGGCAATTGCTTCGGTAAGTCGTTTTATGGCAAGTGGATATTCTGCACGACAATAGATGTAACCAACAGATGCACCAATGGCATAACCTGCAATGATGATGCCTTCCAAAGCTTCATGCGGGTCACCTTCCAAAACTGAACGATCCATAAAAGCACCAGGGTCGCCTTCGTCGGCGTTCATAACAGCATATTTGACATCGTTTTTTTCTTGAGCAGCCAAACGCCATTTTCTACCGGTAGGAAAACCGCCGCCGCCTCTACCGCGCAAGCCCGATTTCTCAACTTCGGTGAGAACTTGTTCGGGAGAATACTCAAGTAGCGCTTTTGCCAAACCGCGATATCCACCCCAAGCTATGGCTTCGGAGAGATTTGACGGGTCGAAACGACCAATTTTGCCGAGCACTATGCGTCTCTGTTTGGCAAAAAATGGGTGCTCCGGAAAAGTGGGAATGCCATCTATTGGCTTTTCGCCATCCTCGACTATTTGAACTATTGCCGATTCGGTATCGTGTTCGCCTGTGGCAAGAACACGGTGCACTAAATATTGAACATCGGTGGCACGAAGGTTGCCGTATAATACAGCTGGTTGCCCGGGCAATTTGATTTCGGCAAGAGGTTCCATTTGGCAGAAACCTATACAGCCTACTTCTTTGAGTTCGGCGCGAACATTGGCACGTTTGAGTTCGGTTTTGAAGGCATCGATAATATCGGCGGCGCCGGTGGCAAGACCGCAGGTGCTTGTGCCGATAAGTATGGATGTTGTGTTGCCTGCGGTGCGTCTGCGCAAACGCAGCGATTCGGTTTGTGCTTCGGCGCTGGAAATTGCCCAGAGCAAAAACGGTTGTGTGCTACCCGAAGCGGTATATTTTTCGAAAAGTGTGCCTTTCATTTTTTCGCACCTCCCTTAAGCGCGTCCACGAGCTGCAAAATGCCATTGGGTGTCATGTGCCCGTAAAATTTGTCGTCGATCATTATTGCCGGCGCAATGGAGCACGAACCCAAACACGCCACCTCTTCGATAGTGAAAAACCCATCTTTGGTCGTCTCGCCCGATTTCACGCCGAGGTGTTTGCACAAGAGATCTAATATTTTTGCGCTGCCCTTAACATGACAGGCTGTGCCGCGACAAACACGAATTATGTGCTTGCCCGGGGCGTTGAGCTTGAACTGGTTGTAAAACGTTACCACGCCAAAAATGCGGGCGGGCGTCGTTTCGAGTTTGCGCGCAACCTCGAACACCGCCTCTTGCGGAATGTAACCGGCTATTTCCTGCACCTTTTGCAGAACAGGAATTATCGAATCCTGCTTGCCGGCTTCGAGGTCGTCTATTATCATTTTGATGCGGTCATCGAGCATCTATTCCTCCCTAAATTCGATGCGACTAACTTCGTTCCGAATTTCACAATGTCTAAGCAGCTTTTGTGCCATTTTTCACAATTTTCCCAAGCTGCCGATTGAAATTTCATATAACCTTGCACAATAATCTTTTACCCAGATTCCAACAAATCTGAGTTTTGCAATTTTTTTTGCATTTAGTTGTTTTAGTGTCACAAAAAAGATGAGACCACATAATTTTTTTTGCTGTGGCAGCTTCGAGAAAAAGTTATATATTTAAAAATCATAAGCTTAAAAAGATATGGATCAAAAAGAAATTCACATAGCGGTTGTAGATGACAACACACAGATGCGCGGCGTTTTGTCGCATGCGCTAGCTGTGGATGGTTATAGCGTGGAGAGTTTTCCCGACGGCAGAAGCTTTTTGGAAAGCTTTTCGCCAAACAAGTATCACCTTGTGTTGCTTGATCTTATGATGCCAGACATAACAGGAATCGAGGTAGTGCATTTGGCGCGGCAAATCGACCCATTTGCTGTGATTGTCATTGTAACCGGTTATAGCAGCAACGAGAATATAGTTGAAGCCATTCGCGCGGGTGCCTTTGATGTGCTTTCAAAACCATTCAACCTCGATGAACTTAGATTGATGTTGCACAAAGCGTTACGTCAATCCAAGATCAACATTGAGCTTGCCGCCGCACGCGTGGAAAATTTTGAAGATAGCTTTCACGGGCTTCTGGGGCGATCGTCTGAGATGCGCCGCATTTTCCAAAAAGTGCGGCAAATTGCCGCGCGCGACGTAACTGTTTTAATTCAGGGTGCATCCGGCACGGGAAAGGAGCTTTTGGCGCGCGCAATACATAAAATATCGCACAGAGCGCTAAAACCTTTTGTAGCAGTCAATTGCGGCGCCATACCCGAAACGCTCATCGACGCTGAACTTTTTGGTTTCAAGAAAGGTGCTTTCACCGGCGCTGTTGCAAACCGTGATGGACTAATACGTTCGGCTGCAGGCGGCACACTGTTTTTGGATGAAATTGGCGATTTGCCACAGCCAACGCAACTGCGCCTGCTGCGTTTTTTGCAGGAAAAAGAGGTGAGACCAGTAGGTTCGGACGAGACTTTTACTGTGGACGTGCGTGTTATTTCTGCCACAAACCGCGATCTTGCCGACCTTGTGGAGAAAAACGTCTTCCGCGACGACCTTTATTACCGCCTGAGCGTTGTGCCGATAACTTTGCCAACTTTAGTCGCGCGGCGCGAGGACATACCACTTTTGACTGCACATTTCATTGAGAAAGTTTCGCGACGGCATAGCATACAGCCACCGCGCATCGAACCCGATGCAATGGAATCACTTGTGAGATATCATTGGCCTGGCAATGTGCGACAGCTCGAAAACGTAGTTGAGCGGCTTGCTGTTTTCGCAACAGATTGCAGCATAAGGCTTTCCGACTTGCCGGAAGAAATTCGCGAGTATGGTAAAACACTTGCCACAATGGAAGTGCCATTGGGTTTAACTCTCGACGAACTGGAACGCTGGTACATTTCGCGTATCTTGTTGCGTGTCAATGGAAATCGCACACAAGCGGCAGAACTTTTAGGCATCGATAGGCGCACATTACAACGCAAGCTCGCCGAATGGGGCAAACCGTGATTTGCATATAACATTTTACATTTCAATGCATTGCATTATTGCAAGGTTGCTTGCAAATAGTTCCACAGCTGTGCGTGGGTTGTTTTGGCAGTGTGGAGTGCGTGAGAAGCGAGAGATTCGACCAGATGCTTACTGCGGCAAAATGCCTCATTAAGCCGAAAGCAAAGGCGGACATTTCTGTCCGCCGTAAAACGTTTGCGCTAAATACGTTCAAGCTTTCACAAACTTATGCCGTTGCGGCAAAATGCCACACTACGCTGGCAGTATTTTTTCGGCGCCAAAATATGGCACGAGCGCTTGTGGAACGGTTATGCTACCATCTGCATTTTGGTAGTTCTCGAGAATGGCGATAAGGAGACGCGGCATTGCCACGCCCGAACCGTTGAGTGTGTGCACAAAATGCAGTTTGCCATCCTTTGATGAGCGAAAACGCGTGTTCATGCGTCGAGCCTGAAAAGATGTGAGATTCGAACATGATGACACTTCTAGCCATTTTTGCGCGCCAGGTGCCCAAAGTTCAATGTCGTAAGTTTTTGCAGAACCGAAAGTTAAATCGCCAGTGCACAGAACGATAACTCTATAGGGCAGTTCGAGCGCACGTAAGATCGCTTCGGCGTCGGCAGTGAGATCTTCGAGTTCGTCGAAGGAGTTGTCGGGATGTGCTATTTTCACAAGCTCCACTTTATCGAACTGGTGCAAACGCATAAGTCCGCGCGTGTCTTTGCCATACGAGCCTGCCTCGCGACGGAAACATCCCGAATAACATGTGTAGCGAATTGGCAAATCAGCTTCCTGAAGCACCTCGCCCGAGTGCAAATTCGTGACGGGCACCTCGCCCGTGGGGATGAGGAAAAGGTCGTCGAGGTCGCAGTGGTACATGTCATTTTCGAGTTTTGGGAGTTGACCGGTGCCAGTCATCGCCGCACGATTGACCAAAAACGGTGGAAATACTTCTTTGTACTTGCCGCTTTTGGTGTGGAAATCAAGCATGAAGGCAATGATTGAACGCACAAGACGCGCACCTTGTCCCATGTAAATGGGGAAAGATGCACCGCTGATTTTTGCGCCACGATCGAAATCGAAGATTTTTAGCGACTCGTTTAATGAAATGTGATCGCGGATTTTGTCAAATTCAAACTCGCGCATGCAACCCCAACTGCGGATTACAGGATTGTCCTCGGCGGTATTGCCAACGGGCACGCTGTCGTGGGGAATGTTCGGGACGGTTAATAACAATGCCGCGAGCTCTTCCTCAACTTGCCGGAGACGTTCTTCAAGTTGCGACACGGTGTCGGAGATTTTACGCGCGCGTTCTTTAAGTTCACTTACATCGCCGCCCGATCGCGCGTGCTTCGCTATCTCCCCCGACACGCTGTTGAGCTCTGCACGGTTGGCGTCGCGTTGCATCACGACGGTTTTGCGAAGTTCATTGGCGCGCAAAATGTCATCCACGCGATTTTTTTCCTTTTTCAAATCGCACGCGCGACGCACCAAGTCGGCGTTGTCAACGATAAACTTGAGTTCTAACATTCTCTCACCTCATTTGTTCTTGGCACCGTTGCCGCGGATGAGCGACTCGGGAGCCGATATTCTTATCAACGCGGTGTTGGAACCCCGCGAGACGATTTTTATATAGTGCAAGCCCTTGCCTATCTTTAACTTCACGCTGCTGCCAGATGACGGACGAAGTTCCGGAGAGTTCGGGAAACTCGAAACTTTCGACGGGGTGGTCTCGAATTCATACAACACGGGCGCGCCGTCGTCCATGCTGAGTTCTATCGAATAATGTTGAGTTCCAAACTTTTCCTTTGTGTAAATCATGCGTGTATAGAGAGTTATGTCGCCTTCACCGTAGATTGAAAACTTTACCGGGTCGGTTTCGGTGGAAATATAGTAGCCCATGTCATTTCCCGCGTTGCGCAAAACCATTCCCCCGGCATGTTCGCTTGGCACAATGGCATACGCGGCAAACTTACGGCGATGTTCTGATTTAATATACACGGTTTTGCTCGATTGCAACTCGATTTTGTGCTCTCCTGCGCCGAGTTCGCGAGAAAACTTCTGAGCCCGCGTAACTTCCTTGCCGTTTGAGAGTTGCGACTTGTGAGACGCGCGCTGTGCCAAGTGGAATGAGTCAATCGCCGTGCCGTTTACGAGAAATCGCACTTTGGCTGTGTCGTTCGGCGCGCTGCGCATGTAAAATGTAACGACGCATGGTCCTTTTACATTGAAGCTCGCGCTTTTCGACATCTCATAATATAATGTTTTCACGCCGCCCGTTTCGAGTTGCAAGCTGGGCATTTTGTTTTGCGGCACAAGCGCTTGCGATGCCGACACGCATTTTAACAAAAGCAAGCCGCATGTGAACAAAAGTAGCCTATTCATAACAATCCCTCCGTGTCATTTTTTCTCTACCGCGCCATTAAAAAACCATTCATTGCCATACATGATCGACTGCAAGCCGTCTATGAGCTGTTTATGGCTGTTTGGAACGTGTATCCCGTAGATTTTGCTACGTTTAAACACGTCTTTGCGAGCCGCCGACACGTATATGGTAGGCAAATCGGTGATTTTTTCAATGTAATCGTCGAGTTCGAAGAATCCCGACTCGTCAAAAAGCTGTTCCAAGCCGTGCCAGCGCTTTTTCGACACGCTTGCCACAAACCGCAAGCCGCTTCTGCTCGAAAGCAGGCTGTCTGGAATATCTTTACACAGACGTGCGAAAAACGTATCGTTGCGTGCGACAATCTCGCGTTTGAATGGATAAAGAATTAATTCCGCCGTAAAATCTTTGCGATAAACAATTTCATAAGATGCACACGCTCCAAAACAAGGTGTAGCCTCAAGTGAAAACATTTCATACGCCGGCAATTTTTTCGCCTTCGCGCCTGCAAAAACGCAACTCACAAGCGCCAAAATCACCACGACTTTTGACAAACATTTCATCGCTCACCTACTTTTTACCGTCGAAATTTTTGTTATGCATGCCGCATCAAAACAGTTTTTTGCCAAATGAAACGTAGTTTTGGTTGAGTTTTTAGAGAAACATGCCGTCTCAGAAAGGTTGAAACACGGATAAATGACCGTGCATGATGAATTGCAAAAAAATCCCGACGGCTATGGGAACTGAAAAGTTGTCGTCGATGAAAAACGACACGAGTTCGACAAGTGTCGCGACGGCTGCGCCTAAAAACGTGTCGAGCAGGGAAATGCCCGGGACGCATAAACCGGTTATCAAGGCGCCCACAAAAAACGCCGAGGAGCCTTCCCAAGTTTTCTTGCGGATTGTGCAATCGCTATTGCGGTGCGAGTAAATCACATGGCGACCGTAAATTTTTCCCACGAAGGCTGCGAAAATGTCCCCG
Source organism: uncultured bacterium (assembly GCA_964443405.1). Lineage (GTDB taxonomy): Bacteria > UBP14 > UBA6098 > B30-G16 > B30-G16 > CAYUDB01. Next base: position 59,466 of record CAYUDB010000001.1, read on the forward strand.
ACGATTATGAAGCCTGTCGAGACGGCTGCGATGTTCGGCTCAAAGAGATATAAGGATAGCGCGCCGCCCGTGAGCAAATACGTGGAGCCTGTCATACGTCGCAACTCCCATCTGCGATACATCTTGCCCCACAAGCGATAAATGAACTTGCGAAATGGTTTGTGATGGACGCGCAAAAAATCGTGCAAGGCGGAACCGAGCGCCACACAGACGATTATGCACAACGCCACGCCGCGTGGAATGAAAAGAAAGCCGAGCGGAATAGACAGCGCGACGATGTGTGTGCCTTTACGCATGATTTCGCCCTGATACTTTTCGTCTAAAATGGGGCTATTTTCGATGTTGAGATCTATATCTTTGATTTTCATTTGTTTACCGTCGCGTTTGCACGATTACAAGTGGCTTTTGTAGAGTTACATGTTGGTTTTGTAAAGTTTTTAGTCGCTTTTGAAAAGTTTACAGTGACTTTTGCGGAGTTTCTGGTTAAGTTTGCAGAGTTTCAAATTGGTTTTAAGCAAAAACAAGTTGGTTACGAAAAAAATCGGGTTGATTTTGCAATGTTGCGCATGACGTCTGCACGACCGCCGATGGCTTCTGTAAAATTACGAGTGACACTTGAAAAATCGCGCGTTGCCTTTGTAAAATTGCTGACCATCTAAAATGAACTACGAGTGGAGCTTGCAAAAGTGCGAGTCGCTTCAGAAGAAATTACGGTTAGGTACGACGACTTGCGGAAAAGGTTTGCAGTGTTGCGGATGACATTAATTTTTCTGTGAACGGTATATAATTTTTTGCGCGTAACACGCTATTTTTTGCGACAGCTGTTTGCAGAGATTTTTGTGCATCTGGAAAAGTTTCGTATAAAAATAGTTATTTTTTGAATTGCAGTTGTTGTATTTTTCATTTAGTATAGCGTGACGCGAATGCAGTGGCGATTTGTGTTTTGCCTGTGAAAATTATTGCGTGCGGAGTTTGCAATTTCGCGCACGACAGTGACTTGACAGACCATAAACTTTTACAAAGAGCGCATTACGTTTGAAAAACTGCGCATGAGATTTGTAACTTCGCGCAACGTTTTTGCAATATCGCGAGTTGAATTTGTAATAACGCAACTCGTGCAAACCGTGTCGCGCATGAAATTTTTACACGTGCATGTCGCAATTGCAAAGCCTCGCGCGGTATTTGCAACTTCGCGCACGACAACTGCTTAACAAACTGTTAACTTTTACAAAGAGCGCGTAAAGTTTTTCAAAAAAAAAGTCGGGAAAAAAATTCTTCCCGCCATCGTGAAATTTTCGCGAACTGTGCGAAATTTTTTGCGAGCAATGAACTTAAAACTACGTTTGAGTTCGCATGCACCACGCGCGACGTTTAAACTATTCCGCATCGATTCCGTAATCTTTCAGTTTGTTGCGCAACGTGTTACGATGAACTCCCAAAATTCGCGCGGCTTCGGTTTGGTTGCGCGCGCAATGTTCGAGAACAGAAAGTATGTGTGTGCGTTCCATTTCCTCGAGCGTGCAAAATGTTTTGTCGTGTTCGCAAGGTTGCGCGCTGGGATTTTCTTGTGTCGCATCGGGTTGCAGAAAAAGCTCGGCGGGCAAAAGCTCGTTACGGGCGAGAATTACCGCTCGCTCGACGGCATTTTTAAGTTCCCGCACGTTTCCTGCCCACTGACGGCGAAGTATGACGTCGCGCGCGTCGGGCGAAAAACCTTTCACGTCCTTGCCGTATTTTTGCGCGCAATTTTCGAGAAACATATCGGCGAGCGCAAGCAAATCCGCGCTGCGTTCGCGAAGTGGCGGAATGTGTATGCGTATGAGATTCAAGCGGTAAAACAAATCCTCGCGAAACGCGCCGCTTTTCACCATGCTCTCGATGTTGCGATTGGTGGCGGATATAATACGCACGTCAGGTTGCACGTGTTCCGAGCCGCCGAGGCGATAAAACTTGCCGTCCTCGAGAAAACGCAACAGCTTTGCCTGCAAAATCGGGGGAAAATCGCCAATTTCATCGAGGAAAACGCTGCCGCCCGCGCCGAGTTCGAGCTTGCCCGCGGTGCGTTTTTTCGCGCCCGTGAAAGCCCCGCTCTCGTAACCGAAAAGCTCCGACTCGAGCAGGGTCTCGGGGATAGCTGCACAGTTGATAGCCATAAACGTGCGGTCGCGCCGCAAACTGCCCGCGTGAATCGCGCGCGCAATCACTTCCTTGCCGGTGCCGCTCTCGCCGGTTATCATGACGGGCGCGTCGGTTTCGGCAACTCGCGCCACAACGTTGAGAATTTCCTTCATGTGTGCCGATTCGGCAACTACGTTCAAAAATTGTTGCGCGTCGGTTAAAACATGTTGCAACTCACGGTTTTCCGTCATTTTCTGGCGTTTCTCACACAGCTGTTCGACAATGCGTTCAAGTTGTGCGATGTCAACGGGTTTCTCGAAAAAATCTGCGGCGCCCGCGCGCATGCCCTGCGCCGTTTTGCCGACTGTGGCATAAGCCGTGAGGATTATTGCGCCCAACTCGGGGTCTTTGGCACGCAACATGGCGAGCAAATCGACGCCCTCGCCGTCAGGCAAACGCAAATCGAGTATCGCCACGTCGAAACCGTTGTGTTCGAAGAGCTTCATGGCGCTTGCGATGCTATCGGCAGTGCGCACAACATAGCCACGCTTAGCAAAAAAGCCTGCCAAAAGCTCACGTTGCGACGACTCATCATCCACTATAAGTAATTTGTAGTTCTTGCGTTCCATGTTTTTCGCGGCAACTTTGTCGCATCGTCGTTAATAATTAAACCACAACTATTTTAAGGTATCAAGTTTTTACCGAAAATTTCCATACATTTTTGGGAGCGTAAGTTCTAATTCCCCATATCTAAAAGTGCTATCGAAACTTAGAGCGTTGCGCAAAGAAAAGAGTCCGGTTTTGGTGCCGAGCAATGGTCGTATTGGTAACGCTTCCTATTCCATACTTTGCTACTTGAGGTGCCACGTGCATGCTAGCACAAGCCTTCAGCCGTTTCACCAGTTGCGCCAATCTCAAAACACTCGCCCCCTACTTTACAGCGCACGACGGCATTATCGGCAGAGTCGCGGGTTTGTGAGCACAGCTCAATACACGCGTTCTATGAAGAAATCGGCAAGCGAAACAAAACATTCGTTGCTGTGCCCGGGCAAAAGTGCCAGCTTTGCATCGACAATGAGTTTTTGGGCAAGTGTTTGAGATTTCGCAATGCCGATCACTTTTGGATAAGTTGCCTTGTCTTGTTGAAGATCGGAGCCAATATCCTTGCCGAGTTTGGTCTGTTCGCCTTTGATATCGAGTATGTCGTCGATAATTTGGAATGCAAGCCCCAGATTTTGTGCATAGCGTGTGATCGATGCAAGTTCATTGGGGTGTGCGCCCGCCAAAATTGCACCGAGTCGCACAGATGTGACGAATAAGGCGGTGGTTTTGTGATTGTGAATGTACTCCACAGTGGGTAAATCTACGTCCTTACCAGCCATCTCGATGTCCACAACTTGCCCGCCCACAAGACCTTGCGTGCCAATAGCTGCCGCCACTTCGGCAATCACGCGCATGTTTTTGGTTTTTGCCAAAAGCTCAAAAGCCAAAGCATGAAGTGCATCGCCTGCCAAAATCGCCATGCCCTCACCGAAAACTTTGTGGCACGTGGGTTTGCCTCGTCGAAAATTATCGTTGTCCATAGCGGGCAAATCGTCGTGGATGAGCGAATAAGTGTGAATTAGTTCGAGCGCACAGGCTGGCGGAAAAATTTTCTGCCCAGTGCCACCTGCCCAACGAAAAGCCTCAATTGCCATAAATGGACGCAAGCGTTTGCCACCTGCAAAAACCGAATACCTCATCGCTTTGTAGATAGTTTGCGGTGGGGTATCTTCGCTGGGTATGAGCTTATCGAGCCAAGTGTTTATGATTGGCGTGTACATCAGCAATTTTTTTCTCGCACAGTTTTTCATAAGCTTTGTGCCCGCAACGCATTTACGCTGCGGGCAAGTTTGTCGTTTTATGGGATGAGACGCATGATGACGCCTGCGTCGCCGCAAGTCCAGACATGAGTGGCATCGAGTGAGAAAACCGTGAGCAAATGTCTTTGGGTTATACCAGACATTTGCCTATACCATGTTTCGCCACCGTCAATAGTGTGCAAGATGTAACCGTAGTTTCCTACAATCCACCCAGAGTTTTCGTTGATGAAAACGATGTCGTTGAACACACCCGAAAGATTGTTGACTATTTGTGAGGTTGTCCAAGTGGTGCCGCCATCTGTGGTGCGCATTATGAGATTGTCGCCACAAGCCCAGCCCTTGGTAGCGTTGAGGAAATAGATGCTGTAAACGCCGCTATTGGTTGGTGTGCTTTGAGGTGTCCATGTGGCGCCGCCGTCGGTGGTGCGCATAATTGTGCCAACTGCACCGCATACAAAGCCTTCGGTTGCGCTGATGAAATGCAGGTCCATGAGATCGGCGTGCATTGCCAAATCGGTTACATTCCAACTGGCACCGCCGTCAGTTGTTTTGACGACAATGGCATTATCTTCGCGGTTGCGCCCAATAGCATAAGCAATGTTTTCATCTATCATCTGCACGCGAGTGAAAAGTGCGATGGCAACAGTTGTATTTATCGCAGATGATGGCAAAACTCCCCAATGTTCGCCATTATCGGACGAGACGATGATATTGCCCTGAGAACCCACAGCTATTGCTTTGCTGCCCTTCCATGCAACGTCGGCAATGGTAACATTGCGTGCATTGCCAAAAACTCTTTGCAAAATCGTGTTTCCGCCGTCGTAAGATTTGTAAATTGCGCTCTCATTGCTCACAAAAATGCCTTCGTTGGCAGTTTTGAAAACAACGGAGTTGAGCGGCAATTTCGTGCCAAAATTTACACCTGTCCACGATGAGGCGTTGGCGGTGGCAAGGCGAATAGCACCTTTACCACGATAAGTGTCGTTAGCGGTTACAGTTGCCGTCGATCCGTCGGCAGAAAAGTTCACACTTGTAACATCACCATAGATGCTCGGAACCATAGTGCGTGTCCAGGTATTGCCGCCGTCGGTGGAAACTGTAACTTCGCCCGCAGTGCCGCCAGCAACACCCACATTGCCCGCAAAATCGATGGCAAAAAGATAGTAGGATGAGGCTATCGCAGAAGAAACTGTTGCCCAGCTGCCGGTTAGTGAGGTTTTTACAATGCGACCGGCTTCGCCGCAAATGAAAAATGTAGTTTCGTTTTGTGCTGCAACACAATAGTAGCTAAAAGTATCGAGGCGTGCAGAGGATGTTATGCGGCGATATGTCCAGCTTGTGCCGCCATCAGTGGTGGTGAAATATACGGGTCCGGATGTTATGAGCATAGCTGTGCTAGTGTTTGAAAAGTCGAAAGATACAAGAGCATAGCTTGTGGTATCGAGTTCGGTGAAGTTCTTGGTGGTCCAAGTTCTGCCATTGTCGTTGCTCTTTATGAACGATGTGGAAGTAATTGCACCATAAGCTGTTCCAGAAACGTGGCGAACAAGTTTTATACGCGAATCGAGTAAGAAGCTTCCAGGCACAAATGTCCAATTTGCGCCGCCATCGGCAGTGTAGAACAAGCTTCTGTCGCCACCAGCAACGCCGTTTTGCGCATCGGCAAAATCGAAGCTGCGAACTGCTGCACCACTATCGGGCATTGAAAAAATATCGGGTGCGGTTATGTCTTTGACAAGTATGGTGTTCCAAGTGAGACCGGCATCGGTGCTCTTGTAAAATTTCCCTTCATCGCCACAGGCAAAGATGGTCTGCCCACCTGCCGCCACCTCGCCCCAATACACTTCGGGCATAAGGTCGGAGTCGGTGTTGATTAGTTCCCAAGATGTGGAATCTTTGGGTACTGATTCGTCGTCATCACCAGAATCGCAGCCCGAAAAAAACGTCGATGTGGCAAAAAGTGCCACCAAACCAAACACACACAATGAGCGATTTAGCCAATTGCGGCGTTTTGCCCCCTGCAAAACGAATAAACCGGTGCGCATGAAGCCCCCCTTTTATTTGAATTCAAAATCTCTCTGCTATTGCGCATAATTCTTTTTAATATCGTCTTAACATGCGCGTTGTGCAAGAAAATTTATGCGATCACAGAAATTTCGCAGGCAATATTTTGCCAATACTAGGGGCATCTGCTCTAGCAAGAGTGCGCTGAATTTGCACGTATTTTGTCATTTCCGCACTCTGGAGAAACAAGTTGCTTGCACAATAACTACAGTATAAAATGTTGCTATAACCTATGATACCATCGAAAGCAAATGTCAACTGTGCGCATAGCTTTTTTGTCGGACACACATTTGGGAAACAGTTTCTCACGCGATGAAATCCGCAACTCCTATTGCGGAGAAGATTATTTCTTTCGAGCATATCGTATTGCGCTCGAAATTGCACGCGAACGACAAGCAGATTTCATAGTTCACGGCGGAGATGTTTTTTATCGCAGCAAAATTCCACCATACCTTGTTGACCTTGCTTTGACTCCACTTGTGGAACTAGCAATCGCGGGAATACCGGTGCTTGTTGTACCCGGAAATCACGAGAGATCGCAGATACCTCGTTCACTTTTCACCACTCACCAAAACTTGCATATTTTCAGCGAACCTCGTTCCATCGTTTTGGAGAAAAACGGGTTGCGCATGTGTTTTGCAGGTTTTCCATACACAGCAGCGGTGCGTGCAAATTTTACATCATTGCTACGTCAAACGAACGCACACAAAACCGATGCGCACGTAAAATTTCTTGTGTTGCATCAGCTTTTCGAAGGTTCAACAGTGGGACCGAGCGATTTCATGTTTACCAATCAACCGGATGTCATCGCTGCACACAATATGCCGAAAGGATTTGCTGCAGTCCTGTGTGGTCATGTGCATCGGCATCAGGTTTTGCGTGAAGATCTTTGGGGACAAAAACTTGCTTGCGAAGTTCTTTTTGCGGGTTCAACCGAACGCACATCTTTTGCCGAGCTGAACGAAACGAAAGGTATTATCATGCTTGAACTTGCATCTGATGGCAGCTTTGAATGGGAATTTTGTCCACTGCCCGCGCGTCCTATGCATTCTGTGGTTCTTGACTGCGCAAATATGGATATTTTTGAGGCAACACAAAATCTTATTTCGCTGTTAAACCATTTTGAAGAAAATGCTTGCATACGAGTTTGTTGTGTTTCGGCATCGCAGCAAGTGGAAAATGCTTTGCGTGCTTCTTTACGATCAGGCTTGTCGTCAAGCATGCAATGGATTCTTCTAAAACGGCAAACATAAGCACGCGGAGCGTGCCTTTCTGTGGCTACGCCAGCATGCGGAGCGTGCCTTTCTGTGGCTACGCCAGCATGCGGAGCGTGCCTTTCAGTAGCTACGCCAGCACGCGAAGCGTGCCTTTCAGTGGCTACGCCACCTTACCTTTCAAAGTTTTTTTGTAAGTGTCGCAGATCTTGATATAACCAGGCGGCGGAGCCGCTTCTAAAGGTGCCTACTGGCACCACGCGGAGCGTGCCTTTCAGTGGCTACGCCACCTTACCTTTCAAAGTTTTTTTGTAAGTGT
>CAYUDB010000001.1:67142-70712 GCA_964443405.1 uncultured bacterium
CGCAAATCTTGATATAACCAGGCGGGGAGCCGCTTCTAAAAGTGCCTACTGGCACCGGCGGAGCCGCTGACAAAGGTGCCCACTGGCACCAAGGATACCATGATAGAAAAAAAGACCAAAGAAAAAATTGCGCAACATCTTGCGCGTGTTGAGATTATGGGCGTAATAAATGCAACACCCGATTCGTTTTCGGACGGTGGGAGGAACGATAACATCGACATTGCGCTAGAAAATGTTGACAAAATGCTAAGTACTGGTGCGCATATCATTGATGTTGGCGGAGAATCGACGCGACCTTTTGCCGAACCTGTATCACTCGAAGAGGAATTTGCGCGTGTTGTGCCTATAGTTTCTGCAATTGCTTTGAATTTTCCACAGGCGAGAATTTCGGTGGACACTTACAAAGCCGAAGTTGCCGAAGCGGCGTTGTGTGCGGGCGCCACGATGATTAATGACATTTCGGGTGGCACATTTTCTCCAAACATGTTCGAACTGGCGGCGAAATTTGGCAGCGATATTGTCATAATGCACATTGCCGGCACGCCCAAAAACATGCAGCAAAACCCACACTACGACAATCTATTAGGTGAGATCTGCGATTTTTTGCACAAGCGTTGTGAAACTGCGCGTGCTGCCGGAGTTAGTGCCGATAAAATCATAATCGACCCGGGCATTGGCTTTGGCAAAACCTTTGAACACAACCTCACGCTATTAAACAACGTTCAAACGTTTATCGACATGGGCTATCGCGTGCTAATAGGTGCATCGCGAAAGCGGTTCATAGGGCACTACACAAATACACCAATTGCAGCCGAGCGTGATGCGGGTTCATTTGCAGTGGCATCTTGGGTTGCGGCGCAAGGCGCACATATATTGCGTGTCCACGATGTCGCCGGTACAGTTCAGTGCTTGAGAATGTTCGCAGCTCTTGCATGCTAAGCATGCAAGCATGCATTTCAGTGACTACGCCACCCTACCTTTCAAAACTCTTCGCCAATCTTTACAAGAGCAGGCGGCGAAGCCGCTTCTAAAAGTGCCCACTGGCACCGGCGGAGCCGCTTCTAAAGGTGCCCACTGGCACCGGCGAAGCCGCTGACAAAGGTGCCTACTGGCACCGGCGAAGCCGCTGACAAAGGTGCCTACTGGCACTTAGAAGCGATAGGTTAGACCTATGAAGATGTTTGAGAGTGAGTATTTTTCGCCAATGCGGTTGTTTGATGATGTGATGGATGTGCGTTCGACGTTTGAGAAGACCACCGAGCTTTCGAGCAAAAATGATTTTTCGATAAGAAATGCAACGCCACCAGTAAAGTATTGGCGCTCATTTTTCTCTTCTATCGATTCGTATGGGGCAATGGATTTGTAGGGGACCGGGTCGAAACGATAGCCTGCTCGCAAGCGCATGGGCAATGTCGCAAAAGGTAAGCTAAATTCTGCGCCGCCAGCAAAACGCAGTGTTGCACGATAATATTCGTCGATGCCATTGTTCTGCTCAACGTAATAGAGTGGCTCATCGAAGCTTGTATGGCGCCAATCGGTGAATTGCACATCGCCGGTCAAATTTACGTAAGTAGATGTGAAGGCAAGACCTGTGCCAAAAGAAAATGGCGTTGTAAGTTCCACATGGTCATCGAAAGGTCCGTCTTGTACGAATGATGGATTGCCACCATCGTTGTAATGGACTGTGGTCTTTTGCACAAGCTGCTCTTCGATGGCGAGGGCTGTAGGAAAGGCAATTGTTGCGCCCCATGTGAGGAATTTTGCAGGTTTGACACTTATGCCAACTTTGCCAGTAACGCCACTGTAATCGCGAGTAATGTGGTCGGAGAAAACCGAGTCGAGCACAAGAGTGTCGTCAAAATTGCCCAATACCGACTGCCATGAGTAGTTTTCGGCACCTGCGACAAATTCAACAGTTGCGCCAAAAGCCACATTCGGAGTAGCTTGTCCGCCAACTGCCACGTAAAATGAACCGAGTCCGCCATCATAATTTTCGTCGGCACGAATGGAAATGCCATCTTGTCGTGTGCCCGAAAAGTAAATGTCGCGATCGAAAGATTGTGGACGGTAATATCCGCAAGCCATGGCAAGTCCGCCCTTTTTTGCCGGAAAAGAAAACACCATGCCCAAATTATTCAATTTTGCGGCAGTGAAATCGGTTTGGTGTTCTGGGCTGCCGTTGAAAGTGGATTTTGATGAACCCGAAAGTATGTTCAAAACGCCCGAAACCTCACTGCGATAAACGTATCCGAGTTGTGCCGGGTTGTAATATGCCGCCGACCAGTCTTGAGCTATTGCGATACCTGCGCCACCAAGAGCTGCACTTCGCGCGCCCACAGGTACAAAACCATCCAGCGCAGAAATCTCATCAGGTGGCGATGCTAACTGTGCAAAAGCCATTATTGGCAAAAGTGCTGCCAAAAATAAAATTGTAATTGTTCTGTGTAAATTGTTTCCCATGATAGCCTCCATTTTTGAAAGAAGATTTACATGCCTCTACGTTTTTTGTGAGCGTCATCGCCATTATCGTCATCGTGGGAACTGTTGTTGTCATCATCGTCATCTTTGTCGAAAATGGCATCGAAAAAGCCGATGATACAGGTACCCACACAGCTATCATCGGAATGATGCGGGTAGAAATATTTATGCTCACGGTCATTTTGCGATTTATCTTCGATTTTGCTCTCGTGCACAACAGAAGAGTCGGTCTGTTCGGCTTGAGGTTTGGGCTTGGCAAAAGTGGGTGTGTTAAACTGTTCCCAGCCGGTGGGATCTTTTGTTTGCTCCCACTCGTGGTTTTTGCGCCATTGGTTCTCGGCGAGCTTGCCCGAAACCAATTTTGTGTAACACCCACAAAAACTCGCCGCAAAAATCAACATGCCGGTTGTAATTAATGCTGTGCGTAAAAATTTTTCCATGTTGCCTCCTTTTTACATCGATTTAGCACATGGCGTGCCAAAGCATAACTTATTTGTTTTCAATACACTACCTTTTGCAAAAAATGTGTGTGCACAAAAAAAGTGCACCCAAATCCTTCGTAAACTATCAAGCAAAAACTCGCAGTCAATTGGAGATCATTCGCTGACACACGTTATGGCATTTGCATCGGCAACGATTTGATTGTGGATTTTTTGTTTTTGATTTTTGCCTGACTGTAGCAAAATGCCGTTGTTTATTGTTAACATGGATGCCTGTGGGAGGTTAGATCTTTTGCATTAACGTAATCTTTGCCAAAACGTTAAAACATTGATTTTCGACAGTTTTGAAAGTGTTTTCAAGTAAAAATTGTAATGTTGTGAAAATACATTATATTGAGGGGATTTGAAAGCCATACACTCGCCCAATGCAGTGAGGTTTTATGCGCAAAATCTTCGTAGTGTTTTTTTTGTTTGTATGTGCACATGCTATACCGCCGGGTCCTCAGGCTCTGCTTGTGCTGCCTACCGATAGATCTTGGTCGGGCTGCGCGTCGCAGCAAGTGAAAATAAAAATTCGCGATGCTTCCGATGCTGTGGATTTCACCTCTTTTCGTTTGCGTGTTGAAGGCATGATTTACAACTGGCCCCATGC
>CAYUDB010000002.1:0-46302 GCA_964443405.1 uncultured bacterium
CGCGTGAGCCATAGAAAACATCCGCACGGATTTTGAGATTTCCCGGGATGGCTTCGGAATACATGAGATCGTAAAACATGTAACTTCTTCCAGCAGATGGAGTTGCGCCGTCGTGGACTATGAAGTGAGGTGTAGTGTCGGGGTCGCTGAGCTTGCGTATGCCGATGTGAAAATCTGTGCCGCCAACAAATCGCAAGCCAAGTGATGATAGATCAATAGTTTGCCAACCGAAGATGATGTTCGCGCGAATTGTGCCCAGAGGTGAGTAAATGTTTGGACGACCAGAACCATTATCAGGGAAAACCATTACGTCCACAGGGATATCTTCGTAAGCGTAGGCTACTGCGTAAAATGTGGTAGAGAGTAGTGAGCAGTCTGCTTCGGGCGTGAAGCGCACCGAGACTATATCGTTTCGACCTGCGCCGTCTGTGCCGCTGCCAAAACCATCGTATTGGATGGTAGATGGCACAGCATCGAGCAAAGGTTTTTCCCAAATCATTGGCACCATGCCGTCCACGTTGCTTGTGGCGCGCAGATTTGTTGGTGGGTTTTGCGCGAAAATTGCGCCGCAAAATGCAAGCGCGCAAAACGCTGCACATAGAATTCTCATTAAAGCACCTCCGCCTTCGATTTCAAAAAATCTTCTACTGTAAAAAGTCCATTTTGTTTTGTGCAAAGCCATTTGGCACATTCGAGTGCGCCTTCGGCGAAAATTTTTCGGCTCTCGGCGCGGTGAGTGAGTATGAGCTGTTCGCTTTCTGCCGCAAAGAGAACTTGATGTTCGCCAACTATTGTGCCGCCTCGAACTGAGTGAACGCAGATTTCGTCTTCGGCACGTTTTTGCGATGTGCACCTGCCGAACGTTATGCAGGACGGTTGTTTTTCGCGAGCGCTGGCAATTTTTGTGGCTAGTGTTTTCGCAGTTCCAGACGGGGCATCGATTTTGTGTTTGTGATGCAGCTCGATTATCTCGCAGCTGGCATTTGGCAAAATCTGAGCAGCCATTTTGGCGAGTATGCCTAGTGCTGCTGCACCGAGCGAAAAATTGCTTGTCGCGAGAACGGGAATTTGCTGTGCATAGACTTCAATGCACTTTTGTTCCTCGCTCGAAAGTCCTGTTGTGCCCGAGATGAACGGAATTTTATTCTCAAAACACCACTTGGCTGCCAACAGCGCAAGCTTTGGTGACGAGAAATCAATTGCCGCATTGACAGTTGTGGGCAAATTGCACACTTTCGAAAAAACAGGAACAGTGCCGCAAAAACCATCCTGTTCACCGAAACCAGCAGCGATAGCAATATTTTTTTCAGCTGCAGCTTCGACTACTGCTGCGCCCATTTTTCCGTTTATACCAAAAATAACAAGTTTCATTACAATATATAGTGTGGTTTATTTTCGTGGCAACTATTTTGTTGTTGTAGTAGCAAAAAAATTATTCGTCGTTTGTGCCTTTTTTAATTTTGAGTGCCAGCTTGTTGAGTGCTTTTTCGAGTGCCGCGCATGTTTCATCGCTTGCGGGCGCAAGTGGTTGGCGCAGGTTGTTTTCGATTATGCCGAGCATGTCGAGTGCGGCTTTGAGCGGCACTGGATTGCCCTCTAGAAACAGTGCTTTTATGAGCGGAAAAACTTGCAGGTGTATTTTTTGTGCTTCGGCGATGTTACCTGCCGAAAAATTTCTGGTCATCTGTGCAAAATGCCGTGGCACAACATTCGACACAGTGGAAATCACACCGCGTGCACCGATTGCCATCATTGGTAAAGTGAGCGAATCGTCGCCTGAAAGCACGCAGAAATCGGGTTTTGCAGACAAAATTGCCGATGCCTGATCGATGTTGCCTGAAGCTTCTTTTATGCCCACGATGCTTGGGTGTTCGGTGAGCTTGATAACAGTTTCGGGCAAAAGGTTGCAGCCTGTGCGCGAGGGCACGTTATATAAAATGACTGGTATGTCCACATCGGCGATGTGCAAAAAATATGATAACAGCGCTTTTTGTGAGGGTTTGTTGCCGTATGGAGTTATTGCGAGCACAGCGTTAGCGCCGAGTTTTTTTGCCTCAATAGCGCGAGCGACAGCAGTTTTGGTGTCAGGGGCGCCTGTGCCCATGATAATTGGAAACTTACCCTCTACATTCTCGATGACAGCGGCAAGGAGGGTAGCGCGTTCTGTTTCGGTGAGGGTGAAATTTTCGCCAGTGCACCCGGCAACAACAAAACCATGCGCGTTTTTTGAATCGCGTTCTTTGGCAAAAGCGTTTATCTGGAAGGACAGCAGTTTTTTCAATTGGCGTTTACAGATGTTTCCCGATTTGTTAAATGGTGTTGCCAATGCGGTTATGCAGCCATTGAACATTTTGCCCCCTTGGGTATATTTTTTTAAACTTACAACAATAGGCAAATTTGGCAACAAAAACTTGTGCATCTCAAGTGGTTTGGGTGAATGAAAAAAAAGTCTTGACATTTTTACAGATTGTGGATTTTTTGTTGGATTGCTCGGGGTGTAGCGCAGCTGGAAGCGCACATGGTTTGGGACCATGGGGTCGGAGGTTCAAATCCTCTCACCCCGATTTTTTGAGCAAGGATTCGACATTAAAATTGGAGGACTTATAATGGCACGGATTTGCGAAATTTGCGGCAAGAACAGACAAGTTGGCAATTATGTCAGCCATGCAAAAAACCGTTTGCGTAAAGTGTTTCTTCCTAATTTGCAAACAGTTAACGCAAAAGCCGAAGATGGTTCGGTAAAGAAGATCACAGTGTGCACAAGGTGCATAAAAGCCGGAAAAGTCCATAAGGCATCGAAATAGCGCGATTGGTTAATCTGCATTCACAAGCAAAAACAAAAGCAGCAGGGCTAATGTAATTATTTTTAAAAAGTTGCACTTTTCTCTTGACAAAAAACTTGATGGTCTTAATTTAAGTCGTGAAAGATCATATCAAGGGGGAGAAAATGCAATTTCGAAAATGGATATACTTTGTAATGACTGCGGCACTCGTCCTTTCCATATATGGATGTGCTTGTTCATCGAACGTATGTAAAGAAGCCGAACATACCGGCGATCTCCACGTCGGTTTAATAGTTTCCCAACCATTAGTTTTCTACTACGGGACCACCGGGCTTATTGAAGTTTGGGGTCCCGAAGATCTTTATCTATCGCAACAGATACCCATGTATTTGGGTAATCAGGTTGCGATTTTTCGTAATTTGCCTGTCGGGCGCTATATAGTTACTCTTAGTTATAGCGGTTTTGTGATAACTAAAGGTGCGGTTTTGTGTGGCGATGGTGGCGATGCATGGAAAGCCGATTGTGTAGGCAGTCTTAAGGATGCTATCAAACGTGGCAAACCACAAGGTCAATATACTGATGTAATGGGCTCACAATATGGTTATTACGGTTGGACACAGACTACTGAGAACGTTCAGCAATACAATCCTTACGGCTATGGTTCCGATAACAATCAAAATGCCGGTGGCTGGACGACACCTGAACCTCAACAGAAAGATATGGTCGCCGCAGATCCAATGATAGGACACACAGAACCTTGCCAAACTGTAATAATCTTCAATATGCCAGAGGACGTATTCAAATATAACTCAGCAGAAAAAGGCAACTAATATTGCATAGGAGAATAAAAGTAGAGTGAAAATCGTGAAAAAAATGTATTCACGAAAATATTTTTAAAAAAATTTCAAGCTATAAATCCTTTTATTAGCAAGAGGTTATGTTTTTGGTGCATTTTGCTAATAAAAAATGGCTTGACATATTCCCTTTGGGGGTTATAATCCACCCATAAGAAACAATAACCCAGGAGGGAATGATGAGATTGGTAAGGATGCTGGCTTTTGCGTCTCTCATCGGCGTGGCCTTCTTAATTGGTGGCTGCGGTCATTATGCGAACGACGATATCACCGGTGATTTGCAGGTCGGTGTCATCGTTTCTCAGCCTTTGATGTTCTACTATGGCGAAACCGGCTTGATGGAAGTCTGGGGACCTGCGGGAACATACCTTGTAAAAGAGGTTCCAATGTATCTCGGCAATCAAGTTATCACTTTCCGTAATGTGCCAATTGGCAGATACGTGGTAACGGTTACTTACAGTGGTCTTATTGCCACAAAAGGCGCTGTTTTGTGCAGTTCTGGCGATATGCAATGGAGATCTGACTGTGCCGATGGACTCAAGTGCATACTTCAAGCAAAGAAAAGAGGCAACACTTGGGACTGCCAGGATAATCAACCTACCGGTGGTTACAACTGGTATTGGACACAGAGCAACGAACTTTCCGATTTCGCAACACCTTCGCCCGCAGTTGGGCACAGGGAGCCACTTCAGGCAGTTGTTATCTTCAACATTCCCGAAGATGCTCTTAAGTATGATCCGTGATGACGCAGTCAATTGACTTTTTGAAGGGCGCGGCGCATTGCGGTGCGCCCTTTTTCTTTTTAGTAGAGACTTTTGCTCGTAACTTATTGAAAAAATTATGTTTCTATAAAATTGCTGAAAAGTTTATATATTTAGTATATATTTTGACTATTTGGCATATATACACAATATATTGGAGAATACAAAACCTAATATAGCATATTTGGTGAGTAATACAAAATATGCAAATTTGAACCATCAAAAACGATTCGCACTAAAGGAGGCACATGTTCACACAAATAGTTTGCATTGCGGCACTTGCGTTGGTCTCGCAATGTGCCGATTGCGAAAAGGACAAATCGGCGGCACCAACGCCCGTGGAACCTGTGAACTATGAGTTTCTCATATCGCGTGGTACCGATGACTTTACACCGGCAGTTTCGGGCGCAACGTTCGCCATTTCGCGCCTCGAGAAACGCGAAATCGAAATTGAGCTTGTTTTTCGCGTGGGCAAGCGCTATTCGTTCTCGATTCTTACAGACGAGACAACTATCGACGTCAAGCCGAGCTGGGGATTTGACGAACAGACTATTTTCTACGATTCAAATCGCAACGGTAAAGTGGGCATTTGGAGTATCAACCTCACTGAGAACACACCGAAACCTGTTGTTGTGCCACAAGATAGTGGAATGTGCTTTTCGGCTGCGGTTTCACCTTCCAAGACTATGCTGGCTTTCACAAAAACTAAAGCCACGAATATCTCGTGGTGGAGTTTTTACATTTCACCGCCTGTGGATGGCATGCGCCCCGAATATGTGCAGATAATCACCAAAGATCTCAAAACCGGTGAGGAAAAAAGCATCGCTTATGGCATGATGCCCGCTTGGTCACCAGATGGGCAAAAGCTGGCATACTCGTTTTTCAATGGCACCGACTGGGACCTATGGTTCATCGAGGTGCGTACCGGGCGCAAAATTCGCTTGACCGACTCTCCCGAAAATGATTTCTATCCTGTTTTTTCGCCGGATGGTTCGAAAATTGCTTTCACGCGTCTCGACACCGAGATGAAAAACTCCGATATATTTGCGGTAAATACCGATGCATCAGCACTTTATCGCATTACTGCAACTTCTGCATACAGCGAAGGCGGACCATTTTGGACAAGTGATGGCATATATATTCACACCGACACAGGACCTAACACCCCATTTGACATAGCGTTAATTCATGATGACGTTGTGCGGTCAATTTTATCGCCAACCAAAGCCACTGCCGACAAGCCAGTTGCGCGAAAAAGCGAAAACCCAACATCGGCACCAGCTACCAAAAACACTGCGAAAAACGAGAAATCTGTTGATGAGAATTCCACAGGCACAGTGCAGGTTCTCAACAGCACAACCAAAGGCGGTGTTGCCGCAAAAGTTGCCGAACAGCTTGAAACTGAAGGGTTTAGCTGCAAAAATATCGCCAACTCGCAAAAGGAGCGCAACCTCACTACAGGCAAAATCTATTATAAACCTGGGTTTGCTTCTACTGCACAACGAATTGCGAAAATTGCACCCGGCAAATTCACATTACACGAAAGCCAATCTTTCGATTACGACATAACCATTGTTCTTGGAAAAAGCAATATTCCAAAGTGAAGATGCGAAAAAATGCGCTTTTTGCCACAATTATCTGCTGCGTGGCGCACTGTTTTGCCGCAGAGCGAGTGGCAAGTTTCGAATTTTCGGGCAACAAAATTTTGGGCGATTTCGAGCTGAAAGCTGCGATATCTCACGAACAGCCTAAGTGGTATGAAACACTGTTCGATATCTACCCTGTGATAAACAACACTCTGCTCGAACAAGACGCGAAAACCATCGAGTATCTCTATTGGGATAAAGGGTTTATCGATGCGAAGGTTTTTTTGCGCACAGAGAGCATCGATGAAAAACGCAAGCTTGCAAAAATCGTTTTTCTTATCGATGAAGGCGAAAAATACACCATCGATTCCATTGCAATCGCCTTGCCACAAGGTTTTTTCGCAGACAGCATCCAGCCAGATCTTGGTATTAGCGAGGGGAAAGTGTTTTCCCCATTCGCCGCCGATGGCGCGCGTTTGGCACTGTGGCAGTACTTTGCAAACCGCGGTTTTCTCTATGCACGCGCCGAGCAAAATTGGCACAGAATCGAAAATCGTAATACTGTTGCAGTCAATCTGTCGATTATTGCCGACAAACTCTCGCATATTGGTGGCGTGACCTTCAAGGGTATGTCGAATGTTGACTATCGAAACATACAACGCGAAATTCGTGTGAAAAGCGGAGATGCCTTCTCCTATCGCAAGCTCGCGCAAACTAAAGAACAGCTTTACGCTACGGGATATTTCCGCCTTGTTGCCGAGGAATTGCCCGATACTGCATCGAAGCCCGACACAGTAAACGTGAATTTTACACTCGTAGAGCGCAAGATGAACTGGTATGGTTTCAGTTTCAACTTGGGCGAAAAACGCGTGCAAGAGGTGGATTTTCCCAATGCTACTGAAGTTGTGGCGCAATGGGGGAGCAAAAATGTGCTCAAAAGCGGCTTGGGTGTGAAAGTTGCGGCTTCGGCGGCAGCGCAAATGGAATTTGTGGACTGGGCACTCAAGTGGCAATTTCTCAACCATCGTTACGAAAGTTCTGTTACAAGTCCTTGGATTTTTCGGCAGCGCATACCAACTACACTCACTTTATATTTTGAGCCAGGTGTAAAGCTGCAAGAATTTCCATGGCGAGCGCAGAAGTTTGGCGGTGATGTGCGTTTGGTAAAACAGCTTCGCAAAGCAACTCATTCTGCGGGCGCCAATTACGAGCGTGCGGATATTTTTGGTGTTTCTCCAGACGAAGCTGATAGCATACAGAATTCGCAGGGAATTTACATTTCGCGCAAAATATATTACACATATTTATCTGACACGCGAAAAAATCCGACCAATCCTACGCAAGGTGGTTTTTTCAGGTTTCAGACAGATTTTGTTGGAGGTTTTTTGGGTGGTGACGAGGATTATTTCAAGCTGGACGCGTCATTGGGGAAATTTTCGGAGCTTAGTTTTTTTCGCCGCACAGTTTTTGCTAGCCGCATAAGGCTTGCAGCGATGCGTAACACATCTTCAGGCGGAATTCCGGCGCACAAACTGCTTCTTACAGGCGGATCGAATTCGGTTCGAGGTTTTCGAGATTTGTCGATTGGAGTAGTGGGTTCGGGTAATGAGGCAGTGGGTGGTAAGGTGATGGCACTATTTTCATCTGAAATTCGCACACATCTTTTTTGGGTTTTTTACGGGCACATTTTTGCAGATGCAGGTGGCATTTGGAGCGAATGGCGCGATATCAATCCCGATGACATGCGACTTTCAACAGGTGTGGGCACCGCAGTTATGACACCAGTTGGACCATTGCGATTTGATTATGCGCGGGTGTTAAGTCGTGTTGACCCGCCGCCATATTATAGGTGGCACGTTTCGCTGATGTACCCGTATTAAAGATTTTCGTGCTCACTTGGAAGATTTTCGCATAGTTATTTTTGCGTGAGCTTTAACGATGTCATCTTGGAAATTCCACGGCGGTTGCACTGAGCCGTAATCGCTGTTATCAAAAACGATTTTGTACTCACCTGCCTCGACGTTTTTTTGAAACGTGACGCTTTCTGTAGTAAATTTATAAATACCAAGCGGTTTAGCCTTTAGCGGGCTATGCAAGTATCGTTCATAATTAATATCATCAAAAATAACACATTCGATGGGCACGCCGTCAATTACATTACAAGTAATTGATATTTGAGATTTACCTGACAACGTTAGATTTTTTGCTATATGTTCATCTTCTCGTAATGTAAAATCGATATCGTATAATGTGAGTGGCGTGGCATCATGAGTAATTATAAGCATAAAAAGACCTATGCACATCAAAAAAACGATAAAACTGCCAATTGCGACAAGCGTTGCGATAAGGCACCCTGTTTTCAGCTTTGAGGTCTTTTTCTTTGGCACAGCCGTTTCTGTTTGCGACACATTGCTCGGAGGCGCGACTTGTGTTTGAGGTGCAGCGGCAGTGGAGGTGCCACATGCCGAACAGAATTTGACATTCGGTTCCATTGGTGCGCCACAATTTGAGCAAAAATTTCCCATTGTCCTCTCCGACTCATTGTTTATCTTATTTAAAAATATGGGCAGAAAATGGAAATGCAAGTTCGAATAAAAATCTTTGAGGGCGGAAAAATGCCCATGCGCATGTCGGAATACGCAGCGGGATTTGATGCTTTTGCGCGATTGGAGGATGATGTTGTTATTTTGCCGCGAAGTTGGGCGAAGGTGCCGTTGGGTTTTTCCATCGAAGTGCCTATGGGTTTTGAGGCGCAAGTTCGTCCACGTAGCGGGAATGCGCTGAAATTCGGCATTTTTTTGCTCAATTCGCCCGGCACGGTTGACAGCGATTATCGTGGTGAAGTTTGCGCTATTGTGGCAAATTTTTCGAACGAGGATTTTCATGTGGCAAACGGTGACCGCATTGCCCAGATGGTTATCTGCCCAGTTCCGCAAGTTGAACTCATTTGCACAGAAGAGCTTACGCCAACTGATCGCGACGCAGGCGGTTTTGGTAGCAGTGGTTTGCGCTAGGTAATTTTTGCTCGCTCACAATAGCCCGTCACCCACATTAACTGTTTGAATGACAAACGATTCTGTGATTAAAAGAGTTTTGCCATTGCAAATAGCGGCGGTTATGGTGCATGGAAGAGTCGAAATTTTGTGGGGCAAGGTTATGTGGTGCTTCTGAAAGATTCTGGCGCATATTGCGAGCACGTTATTTCTATGTAGAACAAACGGTTTTGAAAATAAAGCTTGCGGCGGATGTTTTCTAACGACCAGTTTTTGATTAGAAAGTAACAGCAAAGGTTTCATTTTATAACAGTCAAAAACAACAGTAAAAAACTATAATTAGCGACATGTGGGCGCCGACAAAAGTGCCGCAACTAGCGCACGCACGTTCAGGCGCACAATGTCGGGAGTTGTTTCGGGCATACCAAAGACAGAGTGAATCGCAGCGATGCCGAAAGCACGTGCTGCGAAAACTTGTGTGGCGTTTTGTGCGTTTATGCCCCCTAGCGCGATTACTGGAACCGGTGTTATAGCGCATACTCGGCGCAAAATTTCGATGCCGAGTTCGATTGCATCGGGTTTGCAAACAGTTGTAAAAATTGGTGAAAGCGTTATATAATCGTAGGTTGCGCGCGCAGCAAAAACGGCTTCCTCAAAACTATGCGCCGAAAACCCTTTCATTTTGCCAATATACCGTGGCGATTGGAATACGCCTACGCTACGGGCGCCGAAATGGAGTATATCGATGGGCAGAATTTGCGAGAGTTCATAGGCGCCATTGAGGATAATTTTGGCATCATTTCTCTCGGCATGCTCGCAAATCTTTGTCAATGAACGAATTGTCTCTGGCGTTGCCTCGTTTTTGATGCGCAACATTAGTGCAGGTAAACCCGCATCGAGTGCAGCACGAGCTTTTGGCAACAAAGACTCGGGCGAGGTTTCATGCACATTGAGGATTCCTATGAGGTGCAACTGTTTAGGTATTATTCTCATTGTTATAATATATCGTGTATAGTGCATATGTCAATACTTTTTTACTTCGCTCCGCAAAGCTTAGCTCGCGCGTTAAACGACTCTAGAATTTTGCTGTTTAGCTGTAACTTAATGTAAATCATGATACAACCTGGATAAACATTTTGGAAAAACAAACATTGCGCAAACGCAACGCCGGCATTATAATATTTGCTAAACATTTAGACGACAACTCACATGAATATAAAATTCGATTGGTTACTATTTTTCACTGCTCTTGCAATTTCGCTTTTTGGCTTAGCAATGATTTTTTCGGCAGTGCATGATTCACCTCTAGTGGATATTTTTTACAAGCAGGCGATTTTTTTAGGTATCGCAATTTCGTTTTCGCTTGCGTTATGGAAAATACCTGCGCGTGTGCATGATGGTTTTGCATATATATACTATGCAGTTACAATTTTTTTATTAGTGATAGTTTTATTTCAATCAGCAGAAGTAAAGCGCTGGCTCGGATTTGGCATATTTCGCATACAACCGTCTGAATTATCGAAGCTTGTGATGATTTTTGCCATTGGGCGCTGGATACGTGACCATGCAAAAAACATCGATAATTTTTTCGTTTTTGCCGGTGCATTGGCGCTTATGGGTTTGCCATTTGTGCTCATTTTGAAGGAACCAGATTTGGGCACAGCAATTGTTTATTGGGTAGTTATTTTTTCGATGTTCTATGCAGGCGGTATTCGCCCGTTGAACCTTTTCTTGATATTGACACCATTTTTCGCCATGGTCTCGGCTTTGCACTGGATAGCATGGTTAGCTTACTTTTCGTTACTTATTTTTGTGCTATTAAAGTGGAGAGTTACACCTTCCACATTTTTTGTAACAGTTGTAGTTGCTATTTCAATTGGTGCATCAACCCCATACGTTTGGTCGCAACTCCATCCATATCAAAGAGAACGCATACTTGTTTTTTTAAATCCGCAGCACGATCCACTTGGTGCCGGTTATCAGCTAATACAATCGAAAATTACAGTAGGTTCGGGCGGTATTTTGGGCAAGGGCTATCTCGAAGGCTCACAAACCAAACTATCTTTTCTACCAGCTAAACATTCAGATTTTATCTTTTCGGTTATAGGTGAACAATTTGGTTTTGCGGGCGCTATGGCACTACTATTCATGTTTTGGGTTCTTCTTTGGCGAATAATGCGCATTGCTTCATTTTCGCGCACACAATATGGCACTTTGGTAGCTGCAGGTGTAGCAGGTGTAATTTTTTTCCAAGCATTTGTCAACATTGCGATGACAGTTGGTTTTGCACCAGTTACGGGAATTCCGTTGCCTTTTGTTTCGGCTGGTGGTAGCGCACTGATTGTCTTTTGGGGCATGATCGGTGTGATGCAGAACATTCATTCACAAACAGAAGAAGATCTCTAATTGACAGGCATAAGTAAAACATTTAATCGTTTTTATTGACGAAAGGCGTTTGGCTACGGCAGCTTCAAAATTTCCCTTTGCTGATCAAATTGCGCGAAAAAATTTTGAGCAGATGCAAAACTACGAGTTGCGTAACAGTACGCGCATGCGCGTATGCAGGTAGAATATGCTCCTATGTCTATGCTGGGCAAACAATTACATAGTGAACGTTGCCCTAAGTCACGTTTCAGAGTGAACTTTTCGCCAACAGCAGCATGCAGAATTTCTGGCGAAATGCACCCCGATCGTTCGATACCAGTGCCGTCAAATGTGGCATCACCACAACAAACATGCATGGTAAAGCCATGAGCAATTGCAATTGTGTTCAGTATGCGTAGAAATTCCTGTACGTTGGGCATCTCAATTGAAACGGCTGTAAAATCAAACTTTAGTCGCTTAAAACTACGTTTTACTTTGGAATAATTTTGCAGCATACTCACTTTAACGATCTTTGCAGCCCCCTGCAAAGGTTTGCATAGTGTTGAAAATCGGGAAATATGGAAATCAAAGTCGTAGTCTTTGCTCAAAATAATTGGATCATAGCGCCATATAATCCGGTTTGGTCCAGTTATATTAGCTAGAGTGGTGATTTTTTGAGCAGAATATTCAAGCGGAACTGTATTAGGCTCTAGTAAATCATATTTAGGCGTAATTGTATATTGAAATATGAATGAAAATCCACGCTCACGAATTTCATTAATGTGCAATAATAGATTACTTGCATCGCGTGTCCAGAATACGATTGCAGCAACATCATGTGGGTTTAGCGAGATTTTTCGAATTTGCGCAGCGTTAAATGGGTTTTGTACAAGCACATAGCCGGCGCGTAGCCTGTTAATGAACCAACTGGAATAATAACTTGGTATGTCTGTGCGACGTGAAGCAGATATGATAATTTCTGTGCTCAAAGTGCTAAATTGTATATTATATGTGAAATATGAGGCAGTAATAAGTTTTTTGGAGTAAGTTTCTTCTGACAAAGTTTGCTAAGAGAAAAGAATTCATAAAAATAATCTCATTTCTGCTCATCTTGTTGACAATAAAGGAACTGCAGTGTTTAATGCAAGCACTATTTAAAGCTATTTCAACCTGCTAGGATTCTATTAAACTTTGCTAATCATTTCGTAGTTTTACAGTTAAGGAGAACAATGGTTCCACATAGTATATGCCTGACTAATTTTCGTAGTTTTCGAAACTCTACGACGATCCCACTTGATTTTGCGCCAATCTACTGCATCATTGGAAAAAATGGTTCGGGGAAGAGCAGTATTGTCGAGGCTATGTTGTGGGCACTGTTTGGCAAAGCACGTGAAGGTGACGGGGATGCGGTTGTTACCAAAAATCTGGACACGGTATCTGTTGAATTTGTTTTCTCAATTGGAAATGAGCAGTATAAGGTTTCGCGAAGTGCAGGACGCATTTCTTTTTTAAATCTGTATAAGCGTAATACGGAGACTGGTACGTTTGATGAACTTGCAGTTGGAAGAAAGCGCGAGACTCAAACGCTTATAAATCAAATGGTTGGAACAGATTTTTTTACTATGAAATTGGCGAATTTTTTCATGCAAAATGAGAGCGATGCTTTTTCGAAAATGCGCCCATCAGAAAGGCATAAGTCTCTTGTAAAGCTTTTCAATATTGAGAATATCGAAAAATTGCGCAAAGCGGCTGCAGACAGAATACGACTGGAAGCAAAATTGTTAGATGCTAACATGGTGCAACTAAACTTGTTACATGATAAGCTTCGGGCTTTTGAAGGCATTGAATTTGATTTCGAGACCGTTTGTACTCAGATGAACATCTTGAATAGTAATAAACAAGCGTTAGATAAAAAGAGAGAATGTATTGAAAAAGAAATGCAAATATTACAAAAACTAATAAACGAGAACAATACGCTTTTAGATAAACATACTATACTGAGTTCGCTATTAGAGAGGCTAAATACCGAGCTCAAAGCTATGAAACAAAAGGAGCTTCGAACTCTTGAAATTATAGAAAAGGCAAAGGAAATTGAGTCGGGATTTCTAACATTTTGCGAATTAAAAAGTTATGTAGTGGCATTGCGTGATTCTGAACTGAAATTTTTACGTGTTAAGGAGGCAATTGCGCGTGTACAACTGCAGCAGGCTGAATTTGAAAGCGAAATTCAAGCTCAAACTGCAAAAATGCAAGGTGAGAGAGTATATTTAATGAATGCAATTCAGTTATTAGATAAAAAAATTATTGACAAAACAATGGTGATGAGTGCGCTAGAAAAATTGACAGATATTGAAAACGTGCATAAAAATTTACAAACATCCAAAGTAAGTATTGCTAATTTTTCAGAGCAAATAAGTATGCTGCAGCGAGCTATTTTGGCAAAAAAAGATGCTATGAATCGAGAAATTGCTAAATATTCCACCGAAAAAGAATACATAGCGGAAGAATTGGAACGAAAGAAACAATTTACGTGTGCACGTAAGGAAATCGAGCAAAAAATTGCAATATGCTTTCAGAATCGTGCAGAGAACGAAAACCTCAGGCTTGAAATATCGCAACTTGTTGTTCAGCAAGAAATTAAGCGCAACGAGAGAGAACGTTTACGCGAAAAATATGCTGAGCTTACACGAAATTTGAAGTTTGTGGAGACAACAAAAACTTCGCGCTGCCCCACATGTGGCTCGGTTTTAGACGAACTGAGGAGGATGGAACTTGCATCAAAAATTGACGTTGAAATAAAAATAATAACAAACGAAGGCAAAAAATTAACGACACTATGCAACGAACTCGAAACTGCATGCGCTGAAAAAGAGGCGCGAATTCGGCACTTGAACTCTTGCGATGAGACAGAGAGTTTAAATAATCTATTAATTGACATAAAATTAAACGAAAAACGATGTGATGATCTTCAGAAAAAAAACTCTGAAATAGAATGGCAGATTGAGTTGTTGCAACAGGAAATTGCGACCGAACAATACTCTGCCGAAGAGAGAGCACAAATTGCCGCAACGCAAAAGCAGATCGATTTGTTGGACTTTACTGATGAAAAATTTAATATAGCATGTCAAAATTACGAAGAGTTTGTAGGTTTAAAAAACAGGTTAACAGAAATTGAGAGATTTGCATCTGAGCGTATGCACCTTTTGCGACGGTTTGAGGAGTTGGAAGAACAGATATGTGAGATTTCTGCAAAAAGGCAGTATTCATTATTTGACCAGCAACTCGTTGATTTAAAAAAAGATTTGTCTGAAATTGAATTTGATGAAAGCAAATTGCAAATGACAAATCAGAAATTAGCAAATTTCGCCAAATACGAAAAGCTGTCGCTGGAGCTTGAACAGGCGCGAAATGATAATTCCGAGCTGACTATGACTATACCACATATACAAGCGCAAATTGCTGAAAATCTCGACGTAATTGCTGGAATTAATGAAAGAATTGCAGAGATTTCAAAATATTGCGACGCGTTTGTCGATATTGAAAGTGAGTTAAAAGAGGTTACTTGGGAAATTGAAAAATGTACCAACCAATATATGAATTATTTTGAATTAAAAACCCGTTTGGAGGAAAAAATATTGCAGAAAAAGCTGATAAATGTAGAGGTTTCACAAATTTCTACTGAAATTGCAGATTATAAAAAACGTAGTACAACTTTACTGGCGCTAGAATATATACTAAAAAGTACGTCAATACAGGCATGGCTGCTGAAAAAATATATTTCCGCTATAGAAAATGAGGCACAGGAAATTCTGGATCAGATTGCACATGATGAGGCGAGGGTGAAACTTTTGGCAGACGATAGTGATAAAATAGAAGTGCATATCATTACTCCTTATGGTGAAAGGAGTTACGAGTCATTTAGTGGTGGCGAGGAGTTCCGGATAGACTTTGCACTCAAGCTCGCGCTAGCACAGGTGCTTTCACAGCGAGCTGGTTTGCCCATACGCACGCTAATCATCGATGAAGGATTTGGATCGCAAGACGAAGCTGCTCTTTTGAAACTTGTGGAATTGCTTTATGAAGTGAGGCTTAGGTTTGAAACAATTATCGTAATAACTCATCTTGAGCGTTTAGTCGGTGAGTTCTATTCGCGCATTGAAGTCGAAAAAATCTGTGATGCCTCACAAGTCGCCATAATATAAAGTAATAGCACTTTGTTTTATCGCAACGGAAAAGTTAAAAATTATGCTCCCAACCACGCAGATTGTCGGGTGAAACTAATTTGCTATTAAAAAACACTTTTAGTTGTTTTTCCTCGACTATTTCACCAATCTCTACGATTGGTATGTCCAACCCCAAATCTAGTGCCTTAGCGAAATCGATTGCTACATCAGGTGTTGCAGTGAACAGCAGCTCAAACTCTTCGCCAGATGTGGCAGCAAATATCGCGGGTTCTTCGCTTTTCGCATGCGCTATTTTTTCGGTGCCCGGGAATAATGGTATGCGGTCCAAGAAAACTTGTGCACCGATGTTTGATTCTTTCAGTATGTGTTGTAAATCGGCAATTAAGCCATCTGATATGTCTATCATAGCTCCAATCAAAAATTTACGCGCGAGTTCTCCAGCTTCAATTCGACTGCGCGGACGTCGATGACGTATTGTCAAGAGTTTTCGCTCAAGCTCAGAGATCTCTGTTTCACCTATTTGGTTGTAGATAAGCTCCAATCCGGCACGTGCTCCTCCAAGTGTGCCCGTGATGTAAATTCGCTCGCCAATTTTGGCATGACTGCGCAATTTTGGTTTATGCGCGAAACCTAACGCAGTTGTAGTGATATGCAAACCACTGTCACTGGAAGTAATGTTGCCACCAAGAATTTTACAGCGCAATGGACGGCAAAATAACGCTATCCCGTCGTAAAGTTCTCGTATGTGTGCTTCCTGGAAGCCGCGTGGCAAGGATAAGGAAATGAGGACGCCAAAAAGTTTGCCGCCGCTGGCAGCGATGTCGGAACAGGCGGCTGACACAGCACGATATCCGATATCGGTGAGCGAAAGTGGCGGAATTTTAAAGTGTATGCCTTCAATAACGTCGTCAACGGTGAGAAGCAAATTGCCCAAATTTGGCTCTATTACTGCACAATCGTCTCCAATATATTCAGGAAACATTTTGCGTATTTCATTAATAAAAGCAAATTCCATTTTTCCCCCAATGTGTTGCTCAAAAAAACACTTTTTTGATTGCTAGGTAGTGTTTTTTGAACAGAATTCCCTGATGGATTTTTGGAAAATTTATTCTGCAACGAGATTTTTTGTTTTCAGCAAATAATCTACTTTGTTTTTGCCATCTGCAATTTGATAACCGTTTGTTTTACAAAGAAAAATGCTCTTTGAACTAATGCTAATTTTACTAAAAAATTACGAAAAGTTTTGTTTTCGAAATACTTCTTTACTCGATTTGAAAATACATCGAAAAACTGCTTATAAGGTTGACCGACTTTTGTATCGCGTAAAAAGTTCATACTTGCGCTAATACAATGATAGACAAGTCATTAATTAAAAACACGCTGTGACTCAATTTCTGTTTCTTGTTCACACGTGAAAAACTGTTTGAATGTTGCATTTTTTTTGTATATTACTAAGATGAAAATTGTTTTGCGCGGAGGAATAATGAAAAATTTTGTCCCGTTTAATTTGAAATTTGCGGTGTTGGTGGCTGTTTGGTGCTTGGTTTTCACTCAACTTTTTGCTACCGAACATGTTATCGATGATATGGAGGTAACGCGATTATTGGCAGTTATGCCCGATGTTACCGCCGATCGTCCAGCTTATGACCTTTGGAAAGTAGAATTTGCTCGTGCCATACGTGGTGCACGTGATGCGGAACTTCTTGATATCCTTGAACCTATGGATAATAACACTATGAATGGTTACGTGCACGGTTCGGTGGACGAAACCTATGGTGAATTCTCTGAAGGTGGTGATCCGGGTGGTGCTGGTGCTTACCAAAAACTCATGTATGCCTATTCAAGCACGCCATCCACAAGCTGGATAATGTATTATGTTGACGGAACCGCGGGCAAGACAAATGAAACTTTGCCAGCATCTTCGTCAAACTACATAAGTGGCGGCACGGTTTACAATGTTTGGAATAACTGGAACAATGTCTATATTCGCCAAGAGATTTCCGCAGTTCGACTTGGGAGCACGCCCGGCGAAAATGAGCAAGTAAAATTCAAATGTGTTTTAAAACCAGCTGACGCCGCTTGTCATACCGTTGGCGCAATAGTTTATTACGACACACAGCTTGATGCGAACGATGCGGCACCAATCTCAACCGCTTTTGGCTATACCGGAATAGCTAGCATCTATTATGCACCCACAATTCCCGGTATTTGGCGCGCTTACGAAGGTGCTTATCCACCTGCAGCAACCGATCTCGTTGCTCTCGGCATCCTCATCGGTTTCGAGGCGACTATGCCCGATGTGTTTTGGTATGGCAGTTGGCCCGCCTCAGTTTCCAATGGCTGGGCAGATGCCGAATGGGCTGCCGACGTTGGCGGCACTTTTGGCGACAGCGCAACTATGGTCAAATGGTACCCACGTAACGTTTGTCCGGGCGATTCGATAGTTTTTGTAACCTATTACGGTATAGGCGATATACTTGGCACAAGTGTGAATTTTTCGCACACAACGCCAACGATTACTCCTGGTTGCGGCTACGTTACACCCGATCCCATGACTCTCACTTTCATTGTCAGTAATGCGGGCGTTTCTGCTGCGAACAATGTCCAGCTTTCAATAAGCCTTGCAGGCAGTTCGCTCACTCTTGCCGGTGGCGATCCAAATCCGCGCTCTATCGGCACCCTTGCAGGTTATGGTGGTTCTGCATCGGTGAACTGGCAGGTGGACATACCACCATCTGCTTACGGCACAACGCAATGCTATACTGTAACCCTCTCATGGACCGGTGGCACCTCAATCGTTCGCAATTATTGTGTTACCATACCAAACCCTACAGCTGCACCTACCCCCACAGTTACTGCAGATGCCACAACAGTTTGCACCGGCGGCTGCACATATCTGCACGGCACAGTTGGCACTTTGCCTGTTGGTTTCAGCTGGTCGTGGTCACCGACAACTGGTCTTTCCGATCCATTGAGCTTAAACCCTCAAGCCTGCCCTACAGTAACTACCACCTACACGCTCACTGTTACCGATGGCGGCAGCTGCACAGCTTCGGCGTCTCGAACAATAACGGTAAACCCGCCACCCACAGTCACCATGCCCGATTATCCAATTTGTTCTGGCAGCTCAGCTACGCTAACACCCACAATAACAGGAACTTACACGAGCATATTGTGGTCCACGGGCGCAACTACGCCCAGCATAACTGTCTCGCCAACTTCTACTACCACATATTGGGTCGAAGTGTGCAACGGTGCAGGCTGTTGCAGGCGCGATACTTCCACAGTCAATGTGAGCACACCCATGACGGTTACCATAACTCCTTCATCTGCAAACATTTGCTCTGGCGGCTCCGTTGGTTTGACCGCAAGTGTTACAGGTGGGGTCGCGTCCTATAATTATTCGTGGTCACCCGCAACTGGGCTTTCGAGCACAACATCGGCAACACCAACTGCAAGCCCTACATCTACAACAACTTACACTTGTACCGTTACCGATGCATACGGTTGCACCGCCTCGCGAACAGTTACAGTCAATGTGAGCACACCCATGACGGTTACCATAACTCCTTCATCTGCAAACATTTGCTCTGGCGGCTCCGTTGGTTTGACCGCAAGTGTTACAGGTGGGGTCGCGTCCTATAATTATTCGTGGTCACCCGCAACTGGGCTTTCGAGCACAACATCGGCAACACCAACTGCAAGCCCTACATCTACAACAACTTACACTTGTACCGTTACCGATGCATACGGTTGCACCGCCTCGCGAACAGTTGAGGTGCAAATTTTGCCAAACCCTGCCGCGCCCGTCCTCATTTCCGTGCCGAATGGTGCCACGGATGTGCCCAGTGGCAGTGTCTGCTTTTTCTGGCACCCTTCTGCAACTGCGCCGAGCTATAATTTTTACTTGGACGGCACGGCACTTGCAACAGCAATTTTGGAGACAACCTTCTGCACTACAATAGAATGTGCACACACATACAACTGGTATGTATCAGCCACAAATTCTTGTGGCACAGCGAATTCGCTCACATGGAATTTCTCAACCCAAACTGCGCCAACTCTACCGACGCATGTTTCGCCTGCCAACGACGCTACCGACATCTCTGCCGGCAGTGTGACACTTGACTGGACAGATGCCACAGGCAGTGCGCCGATTACTTACACCGTCCACGTGAATGGAGTAGTGGTGGCTTCGGGCATAAGTGCTTCACAATTCGACATTTCCGTTCCTTGCGACGATACTATCAGTTGGTATGTGGACGCATCAAATGCTTGTGGCACAGTTTCAACTGCGCCATGGGTTTTCTACACGAGCACATCACCTTCGGGGACGACGCCCATCGCGCCACCAGACGGCAGCATCGAGCTTGCTGCAGGCACAATATTGCTCGACTGGACTGATGCAATTGGCAGCTCTCCAATCACTTACGATGTTTATGCCGATGGAGTTTCGGTGGCGACTGGGCTCACTTCATCAAGCTTTGAGCATACGGTTTCTTGCGACGACACAATATCTTGGTTTGTGATTGCGCACAATTCTTGCGGCACAGACACTTGCGACACATGGACTTTCTCCACAAAAACATCGCCAGAAGCGCCAAATTTAATCTCACCAGCAGATGGCACAGTAGATTTACCGCCTGGCATCATGGTATTGCGCTGGCACTCTGCCACAAGTGGCTCAACACCTTACACTTACGATGTTTATTACGATGGTGCACTGTTGGCAGATGGCATAACAGATACGTCACAAAGCGTAACTGTAGATTGCAGCGAAACTCATGAATGGTTTGTGGTTGTGCAGAACGCATGTGCCGCCGACACAACCGACACTTGGGATTTTGCCACATATCCGTGCGGCATGCCTATGGCTTCACTTATCGAACCTTTTGAAGGTGCGTGGAGTGCCTGCCCCGACCAGAACATCGTTTTTTCGATTATCGATTCGGTGGCAATAGATGCGGCGTCCATTCGCCTCACGGTGAATCACACGACTTACGATGTTTCCGATTCGCGCCTCACTTTCGACGGTGAAACTTTGATTTTTGTGCCATCGCCACACTGGACCGATGGCGAACTCATTGAGTTCTGCATCGATTCTTGCGCGAACGTCTATGGTGTTCAGCTTGCGGACTTTTGCTCGCATTTTCGCGCAGATTTGAGTGCGCCTGTGGCATCGGCTTTCGTGCCTGCACCATCGTCAACGGTGATAGATTTTTCGCCACTCGTATCTTTCCGGCTCGAAGATGCGCTATCAGGTCTGGATGAAACTTCCATCCGCGCGACAATTTCCTACGGAACTACCACCGAAACCTTCGCCATCGGCGATTTCGGCGTGTATTGGGTTTCGGGCGTTATGAACATCGAACTTGACGATTTGGGCATAATCCTGCCGCCAGGGGAGACGATTACAGTCTGCCTTCACGCCACCGACAACCCCGATTACTGTGTAGAAAACGTCCTCGACACATGCTGGTCCTTCGTGATGATGTCTGATGCACCGGTGGCAACGCTCGTTACACCACAAAATGGTGTTTTCCTTTCGTGCCCGATGCAAAGCATCGTCGTCGCCATAACTTCCGGCGTGGGCATCGATGCGGCTACCATAGAGTTCACTGTCAACGGCGTGAGCTACAGTGTTGCGTCGCCCGAGCTGCTCTTTGCCGACGACACGCTCACTTTCACGCCCGCAACGCCGTGGGCTGAGGGAACGTTGGTGAGCTGGACTCTCGTTCGCGCCGATGACATTATGGGAGAAGCGCTTGCGGCAACACTTTCGGGCAGTTTCACCGTTGACATAGCGGCGCCGGTGCTCGTAAGTTTTGCACCGCCCGCACTCGACACCGTTGCCACCGCAACACCGACAATTCGCGCCGTAGTTTTCGACGCCACCGCCGGATTAGACTTATCCTCGCTCGTGCTCACAATCGACGGCGTGCCTGCAACCTTTGTGCCTCGCGATTCCGTCGATGGCGAGCGTTACGTAATAATCGAACTGACGCACACCTTTGCGCACAACGACACCCCGCACATTTGCATCACTGCTGCCG
Organism: uncultured bacterium; assembly: GCA_964443405.1. GTDB lineage: Bacteria > UBP14 > UBA6098 > B30-G16 > B30-G16 > CAYUDB01. The sequence goes on from CAYUDB010000002.1 coordinate 21,579, forward strand.
ATTCCATCGATACAACATATTGTGCCGCCAATGTGTTACACTTTTGCTGGCAATTCGAAATCGACATTTTACCGCCGCAAGTAGGTTCGTTGCAAACGCCCGCAGGCGAGGCACTCGACTCAATGATAACTGCTTGCGGCGACATGGGTTTCTGTTTCAACCTCACCGACACAATAGTCTCGCACGGCATCGACTCGGCATCGGTGCGCGTGGACGTTGACGGCACCGAATACAACCTTGCGTCTGCGGAGCTTTCGTTCGATGGCTCGCGCGTGTGCTTTGTTCCGACGGCAGCTTTCGCTTCGGGCGAAGTGGTTGCCATAACGTTGCTCGAAGCGCGCGATAATGTTGGCAACGCAATTGTGCCGCGCAACTGGGCTTACACCATCGATACCGAAGCGCCAATTGTAACTGGCGCATTGCCCGCAGATGGCGAAGAGATCGGTACGCTCACGCCAACAGTGCGCTTCGATCTCTCCGACGCAGTTTCGGGCGTTGCACACGACAGCACAGTTTTCTGCGTGACAATTTCGGGCGGCAGCGAAGTTTGCTTTAGCGCCGGTAGCGCGGGCTTCTCGCGAACGGGAGCGCACTACGCAATGGACTTTGCGGCTTTGGGCATAACCCTTGCGGGCGGCGACGCGGTAACCGTGTGCGTGCGCACGCGCGACTTGCCCGACATCTGCGCAGCCAACGCCCTCGATACGTGCTGGGGCTTCTCGATTCCCATCGGCGGACCGCGCGCGACGCCAGTTGAGCCGTTGGCGGGCACATTTTCCGCATGCGCCGACCAGCCCATAATAATGTCGCTCGGCGACCCCGACGGCGTTGTGGACTCCACCATACTTTTCGCAGTGGACGGCGCGCATTTCACCACCGCCTCGCCGCAGCTTGCGTATTTCGCCTCGCGCGACTCGCTCGTATTCACGCCAGCCGCCAGCTGGGCAGACGGCGCTGTGGTCGCGTGCTCGCTTTTGGCGGCGGCAGACGTTTTTGGCAACGACCTCGTCGGTGCACCTGTGGCGTGGACGTTCACAGTTGACTTGGCAGCGCCGATTGTGTCGGCAGTTGCGCCAGCGCCCGGATCGGTAGTGGGAACTGTTTGCCCAACAATAACTTTCGACCTCAACGACTTCGGCTCAGGCTTAGACGTAACATCCGTTACCATCGACGTAACCGACGGCACTTCGACAGTAGCGCTTTCGCTTTCACCCGTTTCGGCAGGCGTAACTTTCGTAGGATCGCGAGTTACTATCGCGTTGTGCGCCGCAGGCTTACACCCATCGGGCGGCGACGAAATCGCAGTTTCGCTCCACGCCGAAGATGCGCCCGATTACTGCGCACCGAACGCGCTCGACTCAACATGGAGATTTTCGGTGGAGGCAGGCGGACCTGTTGCCACCATGGTTTGCCCAGCGCTCGACGGAGCATGCTGGGGCTGTAACCCGCGCTTCGACATCGACATAGCCGATTCAAACGGTGTGGTGCCCGAGAGCATAGTCCTGAACGTTGAGGGCGTGGAGTATCGCGTAGGCGGAGCACGCATAACATGGGCGCCGCCAGTGCTAAGCTTCGACGGCACAGCGCTTTTCGCCGACGGCACAGTTGTGGACGTAGAACTTTCGGCGGCAGAAGACGTGCTCGGCAACCCGCTTACGGCGCCGCTCGTCTTCGACTTCGCCCTCGATTTCACGCCACCCACGCCAGTGGCGACCATACCGGCATCAGGCGCGTATGTTGAAGATACATCGCCACTTATCGCAGTGCGCTGGGTCAACGGCGGATGCGCGCCAGTTGCCTACGATTTGTCGAGCTTCACCATCGACGGCAGCAGCTTCGACGTTGCCGAAAGTGCTGTTTACTGGCACGGCGACACGCTCTACTTCGACCCCGATTCCGTTGCGCGCGAATGGGTTGGCGGCTCGACAGTTGCGGTTTGCGCCACCGCCGTAAGCTACGGCGACACCGTCTGCGGAGAGTTTTGCCCGCACGACACGACCGTTTGCTACAACTTCCACATCTCACGCGGCGGACCCGTCGCCGAAGCGGTGGAACCGTTGCCGGGCGAATACTCCGCGTGCATCGACCAAGCCATCGTCATCAGCATCGCCGACCGCAACGGCGTTGACGCGGCGACCATCGTCATCGAGGTGAACGGCGTGCGCTACGCTTTCGGCGCCCCCGAACTCGCCTACGACAGCGCCACCGAGTTGCTCACGTTCACACCCACCGGCGGCAGCTGGGCAGGCGGCTCAGCCACAGTAAACGTTACCGTTGTCGCCGCCGACGACATGCTTGGCAACCCGCTCGAGGCGCCGTTGTCCTACGCCTTCATCCTCGACTTCGACGCACCGACGTTTGTTTCGCCTAACCCGTTGCCAGCCGCGATAATAGGTGTGGTCGCGCCCGAAATTTCCATCGACATCGCCGACGCACTTTCGGGCGTTGACGCAGCCACCGTTGTGCTCAACATCGACGGCACCGACTTTGCGGCGCCACACGCGGCATTCAGCTTCGTCGGCGGAAACCTCGTGTTCGACAGCGAGTTAGCCGGCTTATCGTGGAGCGGCGGCGACGTCGTAAACATCTGCGTCCGCGCCGGAGACAGCCCCGATTACTGCGCCGCGAACATCGACACCTTCTGCTGGAGCTTCGCCATCGCCACCGGCGGACCAGTCGCGACAATCGTCGAGCCACTCGACACAACCGTTTCCGCCTGCGCCGACCAACGCATCCTCGTCCTGCTCGCCGATCCCGACGGCATCGACGAAGCGACAATTGCGCTCTCCGTAAACGGGCATGTTTACGCACTCGGCGAAACGCTTGCGTTGCACGGAGATACACTCATCTTCGACGCGGGCATGTTCTGGGGCGTAGGCGGGCACGTTGACGTCGCCCTGATCTCCGCCTCGGACGTTTTGGGCAATGCGCTGAGCGGCGCGCCGATTGCCTGGAGCTTCGATTTGGACTTTGCGCCCCCCGTGATTTCCGCCGCCGCCCCGACGGGCGATGTCGCCAACTGGCAACAACTTATCAGCGCCGTAGTCACCGACGCGCTGCTCGGAGTGGACGAAGCCAGCTTGCGCGTGGAGCTTTCTGGCGTCTTCGGTTCGAGTGGCAGCATCGTCGCGAGCGGCGCCAACAGCGGCTTTTCGTTTGCCGACACACTGTTACGCTTCGACCCCGCCGCAGCGTCGCGAGATGAGTTCGCCCTCGACTATGGTTCGTGCGCCGACACGCAACTTGCCGCCGCAGGCATTTTCTTCACCGAAATGGAAACCGTTGCTGTGAAAGTATTTGCGAGCGACAACGTCCCCGACTATTGCGTTGCCAACGACACGTTCTTCGCCTACAACTTCTATGTCCCCGACGACGACACAGCAGCGCCAGTGTTCGCCGACTTTGCGCCACTCTACGCGCCCACGCGCACAGCGTTCACCGTAAGCCTATCAGTCGCCGACACTTCGGGCGTTTTCGCGAGCGCGCCATTTGCGCCCTATATAGAGGTAGGCGGCGCGTCCATCGCCCTTTTGCTCGACTCCATCGCCGACGGGCGCGCGCACTTCCACAGCGCCGAAGCCGTGGGACCGTTCGCCGACACCGCCACCGTAACCTTGCGCGCCTACGCCTACGATGCCGACTTCGACTTCTGCAACCCGAGCGACCCGACCGAAGGCGTTGATGTGTGGACAGTTGCGATTTTAGCCGGACCGGAGGCAGCGCCAGTTGTGCCGGCACCGAACACAGTCTCCGCCTGCGACGACCAGGTTATCGAAATCGCGTTGACCGACCCCGACGGAGTGGACGTTGCCTCGATCGTGCTGTTTGTCGAGGGCGAAGCGCACGCGTGGGGCGACGAAAAACTGGCGTACAATGCCGCCGAAGCGCGACTTTCCTACATTCCCGCCGCCGACGAGTTCGCCGACGGGCAAGTTGTGGACGTCCTTTTGACTGGCGTGCGCGACGAATTGGGCAATGTTATGTGGGATACGTTGCGTTATTCGTTCGTAGTGGACTTGGTTGCGCCGGCAGCGGTTTTGGTCTCGCCGGTACCTGGCAGCATGGTGCGGTCCAACTACCCAGATTTGACATTCGCGCTTTCCGACAACATCGCCGGTATCTCAGCGCAGTCCATAGAGTTGCGAGTTTACGGCGAAGCGTTTGCACTTGCGCCCGGAGTGCTCGAACTCGTCGCCGCAGCGGACTCACTTTCGGGCAACCTTTACTTCCACACGCTCGGAACGTCGTTAGTTTTCCCCGCCGGCGACACAGTTTGGCTCGAACTTTCGCTTGCCGACAACCCCGATTACTGTGCCGGCAACGCGGCAACATTTGCCTACTACTTCTGGGTGGAACCCGACGTCGGATGCCACGTTGTTCCTAACCCCATGACTCCCAACGGCGACGGAGTGAACGATGCTGCGAGCGTCGCTTACCCTGGCATGTTCTCCGAGAGCGCAACGCTGAAAATCTTCAACTTGCGCAACGTCGAAGTTTACTCTGCGGACATCGAACCGATTGATTCGTATGCAGAAGCGAGCGGGCGCATGTGGGACGGGCGCACAAACTCCGGCGAACAGTGCGCACCCGGCATCTACCTTTACGTGATCATCGAGGACGGCGAAGTTGTATGCAACGGAACGATAACTCTTGTGCGGTAAACGTTGTTTGTCAACAACTTAGCATCTTTTGCGAACAAAGAAGCGGTGGAAGTTTCCACCGCTTTTTCATTTGCGCAAAAGATAGAGTTGAGTGTCGTGAGAGAGGGTGTAATTGCCAACAAAAACGACTTTTTTGCAACGAGCGATTTCACGAGAGTTTTGAAAAACTACTTTTAAGTTGGCATTGCCTTGTAAGTAATTTCGAACTTCGTAAAGCTTGCGCCGGAAGCACTGTCGTGCGTTGAGAGAACTGGCTCGCGTGTAGCAAAATTCTGGTCGAAAGTTGCGCCTTCGTTGTCGCTATCGCCAAACTTCGTAAAGCTTGCACCGAAAGCACAATCGTGTGTCTCGAGAACAGGCTCGCCTGTTGCAAAATTCTGATCGAAAGTTACGTTTTCGTTGTCGCTATCGCCAAACTTCGTAAAGTTTTCGCCGAAAGCACAGTCGTGCGTCTCGAGAATAGGCTCGCATGTTGCAAAATTCTGGTCAAAAGTTACGCTTTTGTTATCGCTAGCACCGCAATTCGGAACATTTTCGCCGAAAGCACTATCACGAGAACAGAAAGCACTGTCGCGCGTTAAGAGAACAGGCTCGCATGTTGCAAAATTCTGGTCGAAAGTTGCGAAATTTGAACCGAAAGCATCAAAATTTTTTAACGATGCAAACATACCACAATCAATTGTCAAAAAACCTTCAACGCGAGCAATGCATTTCGGACACAAAATATCAAAAATTTTGGCAGTAGCATCGCGCGCCGCAAAGTGTATCATCGCCGCAACATTGAAAACGTCGCAAATCGCAACATATTTAACCGCCGTCGCACCAAAACTTTATAGTGCCGACAGATTTATCAACGTCGCTTACTTTAAACTATCGCGCTCCGCAATACATTTAATCGCAGCCGCACCAAAACTTTATAGTGCCGACAGATTTATTAACTCCGCCTCAATAAAAGCATCGCGCGCCGCAAAGTTTATCATCGCCGCCGCTTAAAACATATAATGATACGCTAGTTTAGTAATCGCCGCTGCTTAAAACATATCGCACCACGCTAGATTATTAATCGCCGCCGCTTTGAAAAAACCGCGCGCCGCAAAGTTTGTCATCGCCGCAAGGTCGTGAGGGTCAGAAGTTTAGATTGGCTTCGGGATTACAACGACATCACTACGCGGAGTAGCATAGAAACCGTTCGTCGCCCAAACTTGCGCGTAAATATCTCGCTCAGGATCCGGCGAAATACGCATGTAATTCACGTGCAACAGCTCGCCAACCGGCTCATCGTCAATCAAAACCAAGTAGTCCACAGCGCCTGCCAACAAATCCCAACGCAACATCTGCTCAGTAGCCTCATACCTGAAGTTCATAATGACGCCAAGCGAGAAAATCTCAATGTCAAGCGGCGCAGAAGGTTCGCTCGTCTGCTCCGGAGATTGCGCTGTCACGCGAAACTGGTTTTGACCAATAAAACCGTTGTTAAGTATCCACTCCAACTTGTTAGTCTTCGCGATAACTGAAAACTTTTCATCAGACTTCAGCTTGTGCTCTATTATATAAGTAGTCGCAGTCGGCACCTCAGACCAGTTAAGCTTTATCGAAGTGCTGTCATAAGCCAAATTCTTCGGCGCAGGCAAGATTTCCTCTTCATTTGTCGTCCAAATCTGAGATTTTGGCACGAAACCCAAGTCCAAAAGCTTCGGAGAATCATCGCCCCATATCAACTTCGCATAACTATATATCACCTTCAGGTTCGTTGAACCCAAATCAAACGCAGTTTTCTTGAGTTCAAAGGCACTCATCTTCTGCGACTTGCCCTGAGTTGCGGAAATATAAAGGTCGTTCGCCTCATTCCGAAGTGTGGTCAGCTGCGTAATGACAGTGAATGGCAAAACCCGAGGATCACCAGCCGCCGTAAGCCGCGCATCCGTCTCGCGCATGTCGTCGATGGCGTGAAACAAGCTTTTGCGACTCGTAGGAGTTTGAATATCAACGTCATACGCGCTCATAATGTCGTCATTTTTGCCGTACTGGTCGATAATCGAGATGAGCAAATCCTTCGCCTTGGCGTAATATTTGCGCACCTCATCGAACTTTTTCTGAAACTCTTGGTAAGCCTCGTTCAACTCACCTTGCTCAACGTCCGCAGCAGTCCAAGCCTGCGTCCACGACGCGTGAGAAGTCTGCGCCCAAGTGAGAAGCACGCCCGTAATGCCGAGTTCTGCCGCATACGTATCGATGTTCGACTGCAACAGAAGACAGCGCTCCTCACGAGAGCCGTCAGTGTCCTTCGAGAACGAATTGTTGATGAGCATAGAACCACCTCCGATTAAAATTGTTGTTTTCCTTAGCAAATTTGGCTAAAAGCTTATGTGAGAACGGTTTAACTTATAGAAAGTAGCAAAAATGTTTATGAAAGTAGCATTAAAGTTATCAGAAAACTATTACTTTTGTCAAAAACGACGCTACTTTGATGAACTTTAACGCTACTTTGATAAACTTCGACGCTACGACGATTAACTTTAATGCTACGACGCACAACTTTGACGCTACTTTTGACAACTTCGGTGCTACGATGATGAACTTCAACGCTACGACGATGAACTTTGATACTACTTTGCTTAACTTTGATGCTACTTTGCTGAACTTCAACGCTACGACAATTAACTTTGATCCTACTTTCGAGACTTTCGATGCTACTTTCTAGGCTTTTGATGCTACTTTTTAGAACTTTGATGCTACGATGATGACTTTCGACGCTACTTTCGACAACTTCGACGCTACGATGGTTGACAACGGAAAGGCGAACTGCAATAATTTACGGTTTCTAATGACTTGATTTTCAAATATTGTGACGTCAAGCTCAACTTTTCATGCTTACAACCAGAAGATTTATAGTATCATAGAAAGAACGGTGACCACGAACGCAACTTTTTAAAATCACAGACCAGCTCCAAGTATTCCAAGCGGAAGAACGATAACCAGGAACGCAACTTTTTACATTAGCAGACCAGCTCCAAGTATTCCAATAGGAAGAACGGTGACCGGACAGGATGGGGTGGAGGTGGAGGTTACGTAGATATATAATGTGGGAGAAGGGGAGAAAGTCAAGAAAAAAGTTTGGGGGATGTTTGAAAAATTTGTGGTTATTAACGGAAGTTTTTTATTGCCTATAACTAAGATTTTCAAGTAGTTATTAGCAGATGCGCAGGCTTTGCACAAGGCGTTGTAAAATATGTATTGCGGGCTGGAAAGCAGTTTTGCGGAGTCGGTTAGATAAGAAAGTGGTTTGCAAGAACACAATAAGTTTTTTGATAAGAATGGGCAAGAAATTTAAACATCAAAAAAGTTTCCCTCATCTCAACAAAAAGCTTGCGCATTTCACCTAAATTATTTTTTTACTTTCATTCAAGCATTTGCGACTTTTCACCGGGGCTCATATGCTAAAATGAAGGGGGGAGAGACAATAAAATGAGGGCTGGTTGAGAAAAAGGCGACGACGTAAAAAAAATGTGCGTTGTTGTAAATAAGTTTGAAAGATTTGTTGACAAGTGAATGGGGGCTGGTTGAAAAAAAGGCGACGACGTAAAAAAAATGTGCGTTGTTGTAAATAAGTTTGTAAGATTTGTTGACAAGTGAATGAGGGCTGGTTGAGAACAAGGCGACGGCGTAAAAAGAGAAGGCGTTTTTCGGAATAAGTTAAAAGGGTTTGCCAATCGAGAATGATGGTTTGGTTGAAAAAAAGACTACTATATATATAAGCGATTCGTTTGAGTTTAAAAAAGAACAGGGTTTGTTAACATGTCAAGCGGGTTTATAAAGGCGCGGCTCATCGACACTGGGCACTTAAGCGCCGCCGAAAACATAGCATGGGACGCCGCATTATTGCGGTCCAGCGCCGGCAGCAACGTTCCAGTTTTGCGATTCTTGCGGTTTCGCCCAAGCTGCGTTTTAGTCGGGCGCTTCCAATCGCCGCGCCAGGAAGTGCGCATGGAATACGTTTGCGCCAACGGCATCGACGTAAATCGGCGCTTAACTGGCGGCGGCACAATATTTTTCGACAGCTCTCAACTCGGCTGGGAAGTTTTTGGCAATAAACGAAGCGAATTTTACGACAAAATACGTCGCGACATATACAGAAAGCTCTGCGAACCAGTTTGCGATGCACTCTTTGGCTACGGCATAAGCGCCTCTTTCCGCTCACGTAACGACATTGAGGTCAACGGACGCAAGATTTCAGGCACAGGAGGTGTCGATGACGGCAATGGGTTCATGTTTCAGGGCACTTTGCTCTACGACAACTGCGCTGAAACGCTCTTACGGAGCTTACGAGTCCCCGCCGAAAAGCTTGGACGCCACGGAGTTGAATCGATAGCCGAGCGCGTGGTCTTTTTTCGCGATATTGCCGACCATTTACCAAGCGACGGCGACTTAGAACGACGGATTGCGAACTCATTTGAGCGGCTTTTAGGCATTGAGCTTTACGACGATGAGCCAACTAGTTACGAGCGTGAGCTTTTTGCCGAGGAGCTAGAGTTTCGAAGCAGCGACGTCTGGATTTATGAGAGGGATGGCGATAAAAGTTCAGCGGGCGTGCTTTACGGTGCTACTCGCAGGGCTGGGACTGTGTTTTTTGCGGCAAAGTATGACGCGACGCGCAAGAAGATAGCTTCGGTGAACATTTGGGGAGATTTTTTTTGCACCCCGGACCGATGGTTGAGAGATCTCGAAGCTACTTTGGAGCATAGTGTTGCGGATTCCGCGACAATTGAAGCGAAAATCTTGGCATTTAATGCTACGTCGAAGGCAAAATTTAAGGGGATAACGATTAATGATATTACGCGCGCTGCGCACATAGCGATTTCGAAGAGAAAGTTATTTCCGCACTTGAGCTATGAGGAGATTTCGCGGACTTTGTTTGTGAATATTGAGGTCAACGAGCTTTCGTCGTTTGCACCGACTCATTTTTTTGCTCCATACTGTTCGAAGTTGTTGACATGCGACGACAGGTATAGTAACTCATGTAGCGAATGTGGAGGCTGCACAGTTGGTGATGGCTACACATTATCATTCGGGCATGGCTTGCAACCGGTAACTATACGCTCATTTGAAGATCTTTTACGCAATCATAAACGCTTGCGCGACAATGGCTCAGACGGTTACATTGGCTGTTGCTGCGAAGAGTTCTACATAAAGCACTATCGTGCCTTTCAACAAAGCGGTTTACGTATAGTACTAGTTATTCTAGACTCTCAAACCTGCTACGACCTCACACAGTCACGAGTTGCCTACAAAGGAAAGTTCCAAAATCAAACTGAATTAAACGTTGCACACTTAGAAAAGGTTTTTAATATTATCAAGAGCTTCCGCGATGGCACATTATAAATCTTTGTATATATATAATGCTACGTTATAAACTTTTGATTGTGCACGTATGACAGGAAACACAGATTTTGAAACTATTGCTCCTACGACGTAAACTATAAGCAAGTTTTTTGAGACTAGGTAATTTGATTGCATTACTAATGGTAGGTTTCGTTTGATATTTGTCATTGCTTTGTTTATTTCTGACGCAGCATGTGAGGCAAATGAGCGTACGTTTATAGCACATATTAATAAATGCTAAACGAAATACATTATTAACCCTACAGTTGATGCGATGTTTACAACATTTGAACAGGATGTACTCGCAAGTTGGCAGAATTTTGTGATGATGCGTTTTTCGCTGGCAACTTGTGTAGAGGAGTTAGTGACCTTTAAGCTTGTGATTTAGACAAGGCACCATGTGTGTTGATTGTTATACATGTTCTGTTGTAATAATGACTTGACTTTTTGCGTGAGGCAGATGATAATAGCGGCATGCAGAGTTATTGCACAATTTGCAGCGTCTTTGTGCTGAGCATGAAAATTGTGACAGATTAATGGCGAGTGTTATACGGTTTCAACTGGTTCGGCGACGGTGTTTATATTTTTGCCCGCGGCGAACATAAGCATGCCGGCTGTCGCAAGCAAAACTGCCGCAATGCCAAATGTGCTGAGAAAACCGGCAAAACTCATCACGACAACACCAAAAAATGGTGAAGTTACGCCTCGTAATCCAGTTAGCGTTAAGTGAACCGATTGATAGATGTTTTCGCGACCGCGTTCAGCGAAACTGATTGAACCGAGATTCCACGAGATTGAAATTCCAGCCATTGCAATTGCGTAGAAGGCGAACGCTAAATAAGCCCAAATGGCACTGGGGCTTGAGAAAATGTTTGCTGCAATCAAAATGAGTGGAAATAATGCGAGAATGGAGAAGTATTTGCCGGAGAAGGTGAAAATGCTCGTTCGATCGAGCGCTCTTCCCGCAAATGGTGCTATAAGGACGATGCCAAGCTGCCCAATGATGCTGCGCGCTATGGAAACTTGAGTGTAACTCATGTTCAGACAATCAACCATGTAAATTGGCACCACCGGACCAAGTATGAGAAACGCGATTCCGTAGAGAAAATAATAGCTTTCGAAGCGCAAAAATCGCGGGTTTGCCTTGAAAATCTCGAGCACCTGTTTGAACGGGGAGATTGCATCGCGCACCGTTATGTCGTCCGTTTTTATCATGCCTAGCAATATGGAACCGATTCCACCGCAAACACTTATCGCAAAGAAAATGGCTCGGAACAAAGCTTGGTCCACATCGAGTATTTTGCCGCACACAATTGCCGCGAGCATGCCGGTAAGATTCGCAATGGAAACGGAATAGCCGAATTTGCGACCACGTAGTTCGACGGAATAATTCTGTGCTACGATATAGTTTTGCGCGGGATTAATAATAGCATTCGGCAGTTGGAAAATCCAAAGTGCGAGTATGAATTGCCACGCGGAACTCACTAGTAACATGCTGAATGCCAGCACAATACGCGATATGCCAACTGCCCAAAGTATATGCTCAATTCTGCGCTTACCTACAAAGATGTTTGATAGAAAAACGGATATAAGATTGGCGAATTGAGTAGATATATACAAAATAGTAATTTGAAAATCCGACGCACAAAGTGCCTTTTTTGCCACAACTTCCTGTAGAGAAGTTGCCACGCCAAAAGCGATGCCATTAAAGGCGGAAAATAGCATATGAAAAGCAAAGGTCCTCTTAATAGTGTCGATCATTTTTCTCCTTTCGCGGAAATCTAACAACCTTATTCGGCATGGCAACCTTTTTTATCGCAGACGGAATTGCTGAAAACCGTTTTTCACGAGGCAGTTATGAACCTTTTACTATCGAAAACAAATATTGCATTCTGTTTTACCGGAACACTTCTGCTTATGTGCTTTGCCGACAGCAACTATGCCAACGCTAAATTATCTCAATCCACCAATCCACTTTATGTAACCATTATTCTGCGGCAAAGTGCGCCATTACATATAGATTTTGCAGCAAATCATTTATCTGAATCCAGCGTTCGCGAGCTAATAAGCGAGCAATTTTATTCAACAGCAGATATTATCCAACATAATAACGATATTCACGTAGTATTTTGCGTTTCATCCGCCACTATTTTCCAATTTCAGCACTTTTATATTGAACGCCTTTTCCCATTTTTCGATGCACAGCGGTGTAAATTTGATTATCATGCATTTAAATCGGTTGAACAGTGTAAAATAGATGATTTAATTGATATTATACTAAGAGAACAGGCTTATACTTCCATTATCGATGACTCAATATTAATAAAACACGCTTCGAATTTAGTATTTAATGATAAGCGAATCGATGATCTGTTTCCTCAAATCAAGCAACTTTTGCTTAACACAAAGCAACTGAGCATCAGTGAGCAAAATTTGTTAAAGGTCTTCACAATTTTGGCGAAAGTAAATATCAGATTTTTGACAAATTCCACCACTTTAACAAATAAATTATATGTTGATTTTTCAAAATTCGGTTTATTGCGCGATGGCAAGTATTTTTTGCGCACCGACTTAACCGAAAATGATTGCAAAACCGCATTTGAAGAGCTTACTAAAATCTATTTTGCATATATGTCCATTTTTCAAGAACAAAGACCGCAGTTTGAGTTTATAACAACCCCACTTTTTGATCCAATTTTACCGTTGCTTGTGTCGACGGAAAATGCCCACGCTCAAGGATCAACTATACAAAGTCCTCAGACCGAGTTTTCGTATCCTCAAGACGCTGAACAACATGTGAAACTCGGAAAAAAATACTCTCAAAAGTATTTTCAGCGCAAAATTACTGGGATTCTACCTTACGATGGCGCGGTTGATGAGTCGATACTGCAAATTTTTGCTCGAAATAATATTGAGTATTTTTTATTGCCCGACTCATTTGCTAAACGCTTAAATACTCAGGATTTTAATTCAAATAAGCCTTGCAAGTTTACCGAAAATCATGATGATACATCCAAAACTCTTTGCAATGCATTGTTTTATCATGAATTTCAATTTGACACACAGCAAGTCGAATCCTCAGTTCAAGTTGTGATATCCGAAATTCTTGATCGATGCGTCAACAGTTCTGATGAAATATTTGTCATACTGCTTGATGATACAGCATTATTTGCTCATAGCTCCAATGCCACAGACAAAAATATGTTTTATCAAGAACTGTTTTCACAGCTTTCGGCATTACAGGCTAATGGTCAAATAGTCACTGTAACTTTTCAAGAGTATTTTTCCGGAAACGAAGCTCGTAATGTCATGCCGCATGCACAAGATTCGTCACAAATTATTAGTAAAGTCGATGAACAAAAACTATTTGCGCACGATTACCAAAAATATGTCGGTAATAGAGCAAAAAATTTAGCATGGGAATATCTTTTTACCACGCGTCAAGATCTTGAGCTTGCAGAAATACCTCAGTTTTTCGATGAGCACGACCAACCTATGCCAAATTCCGTAAAATTTTTCTGCAATCGCGCGCATTTGGCAATGCTATACGCACAAAATGCCGATAATTTCGCGAATATTTCCGATTTCTGCTCGTCAGATTCGCAAAAAACTTGCCCTGCAATCGAATTTTCAGAAAAATTATCCGCAGTTTACACATTTATGACTGCCGCAGGACGCAAAGAGAAGGTGCCATCGTTTCCTATAATGGACTTTTTTGGTCAAAATGCCACAAAAAAATTTCAAAGAGCACAAAGTCAAGCAACTGTTACGGCAGTTTTTGAACATTTTGTTGCCAAAAATGACGCTACTGATAGCATTTTTTTCTGCTATCGCGACTTTTTAAATTGCGATTCGCAGTTTTCCTGCACGAATATGCACAATGACGGCAAAAATTTCGATAATCAGTCTCGAGATTCCATTTTCACCGCACAAATTACAATGCCAGAAAATAGTTTTGTCGAGTTTTTCTTCGCAAACTCCTCCGTTTATGATAAAAAGTCAAAGCTTTTTTCACGCTTTTTGCGCTCTGATGCTCACGATGCCTATATTCGTCTCCGTTATTAAACCTTTCAGCATAATATATTTGCATATTTTTACGCAAAATCTAAATTTCATAATGCTAAAATCGCATTATTATTTTCATTTATAAATATACTTGCCAGTATAATTTATATTTTTTTGTTAATCGTACTCCTCCAAGAAACAACCAAAACCAACTTCATTATAAGGTGCTGCTTCCTCGAGCACATTATTGATATCTAAGCCAAAAACTGTGTCGTATTTGTAAGAAAAATGTAATATATAGGCGTCCATGTCGCCTCCATCGCGATTACCATCGATATATCGTAGATTATCTTCACTTCTCACGAAGTTACCGATAGTTAGCACGTATTCCATATCAGGTTTCAACGGTGTATCGAATACTAGCACCGCAACGGCTACGCTGTCGTAATACGTAATTCGGAAAAATTGGTTAAAATAATTGGCATCACGAAGCGTAAAATATCCTTCTCCCCATTGACGACAGGCTTCCGAGATATTTTCGCTGAAAACCACCGCTATAGAATAGATTTCCGCAAGCTCATCGTCATAACTCCTAAGTAGTTTTACTCTATACACTTGCAGTTTTTCACCTGTCGAGAAATCATAATCACGTGCCTCGAGCTCTTTTCCAGAATCATCTGTTATGCCATCGTGAACAGAGAGCCTAAATTCATTGTTCTGCGGTAAAGTGTTGTGCGGCATGACAAAAATTCGCTCTCCAGAATATGAAATGTCTGCAGGAACGCGCGCACCAGAGCTTAAATTTGTCAGCACGACGGTAGAATCGTTCACGTTGAGCAATGGCTGGCGGTCAACGTGCAATGACAGGCGCAAACGTATGTCTCGCCGAACATTCTGTTGCCCAAAATTTGCACAGCGTAAGGTTGGCGCGTGGTCTTCTCGCCCGCACCCGATAAATATTACACTAATCAATGCGATAATGACAAAATTCATGCGCATGATTTTACCTCTCAAGTTTAATTATTTACGTTTCAGTATCATAATTTTACGTGCTAATGTCAATATTTTAAATTTCATGATAAACATTTTGTTATTTAATCTTAATTATTTGCTTATAAACGCGTTATACTCAAAAGCTTGTCTTATGATATCGATTATCAACATAAATATGCCAACTTTCAAGCTTAATTTATCAACTTTCAAGATTATTTGTAAACCTTTCAAGCTTCAATTGTCATCTTTCAAGCACAAAGTTCCATCTTTCAATCTACATATTTAGGCTTTTAAGCAAAATAATTCAAGTTTCAAGCATAAAAATTCATTCTACAAGCATCAATTTTGTTTTATCAATCTCGCTTGTCAAGCTTTCAATTGCAAGTATCGCATAAACAAGCACGGATATTGTTATTTTTATGTTATATTATGAGCTTTCAAGCTCAATGATTTATCTTTTAAGCGCCTAAAATTTTTTACTAGGCAAATAAGTTAATTTTTCAATGACAGTATTTTTTATAATTGCCACTAATCTTTTCTATACAGAACTTGAAAGAACATAAAGCTAAGTAATTTGTAGCATACTTTTAAAAAGTTTTACAGATATTAGGCTTGATTAAATATTACTCAAGACAGTAATAGCGATTGATAGTATTGAATGAACAATTTTGTGCATCGAAATATGCTATTTAATCGCTGATACTTTAATAAATTATCTAAGAACAACGAAATACAAAGTAATTATAAAAGCAACTTTCAATGGATGATGAAATATAATGCAAAAATTATGGTTTCTGTGATGCGAATAACGATACTTTAACGCTGTAAAACAGTTTGTGCACAATGAAAAACAAATTTCGATAGTAAAAAGTGCTATCTGAGGCTTTGGCAATAAAAAACCCCGCCGTGTTCAACGACGGGGTTTGGGTGAATATGCTCATGCGGCAGTTGAACTTACTTTGTGTAGTGAATGCGCATGGTATGCTGAGAATCGGCAGTGACAAGCTTCGCAAGGTAAACGCCAGAAGGAAGCTGGACGCCAGATTCATCTGTGCCGTCCCACGACAAACGCGTCTCGCCGCCCTTAACTATGTCGTCGAGAAGCACTTTCACCGCTTTGCCTGACAAGTCGGTAATCTGAACTTTCGCCCAGCCGTCCTTGTGCATGACCAGCGGTATTACAGTCGCCGAGTTGAACGGGTCGGGATAGTTTGTGTTCAGGAAACTGCGCGTAATCTTGCCTTGCGTGCCGGTCTGCTCGGCAATTTTCGTGGCAGAATATGTGTAGCAGCTGTCGCCAGCTTCGTGCCAGCCGAATCCGCAAAGCTCTGGAATGTAAACACATACGTCGTAGTGCGTCCCCGCAGCAAATTCAAAGGCAGCGCCAGGTGTAAAGACAACTTCGCCACCTGCAAGGTCGAAGTCCACGATCTCAGGGTCGGCAAGCGTGGTAAATTCCGCGACCAACAGCCCGTAATCGTTGTAAATCGACACTGCAACCTCGTCCTCGACGATTTGCCCGCACGCATTCTCAAACGAGAAGACGAATGCCGCCGAATCTAAGGTGCCAGGTTCCGGATAATGCGGCGTCGTGTAAACCAGTTCCTCGACGCCAGTAATTTGTGGCTCGGCATAGTCGGCGAGGAAGTCTAGGCAGTAGGGTTCGGCGAGCGCATTGCCAAAAATGTCCGCCACTTCAGCCACGCAGAATTCGACTGTGGCACATGGAGTTGCGACAACGCCGTCGAAGGTGAGCAGGTTTTCCGCTGCATCGAAGGACAATTCGGGATCGTCAACGGTGTAGCTCACTCCGTCAACGGTCACGACGATGCTGGATTCGTCAACTCCATCTCCGTCATAGATATACGCGTCAACAGCGGCGCCACTCTCGCATAGGAACGGCATGCGGCTGGCAATTTCAACCACTGGCGCTTCGAGAACAACGTCGATGTAGAAAATTTCGCGCGCTGAGTTTGCGTCGCAGATGTCAATGTCGTCCTGTGCGGTCACTTCGAAGGTGTGTGTGCCGGAAGCTAATGTCATTCCGGCAGTTGCGGCGTTCCAAGTGAGCGTGCCGCCCGCAAAGGTAAGCGCTGCGTCGGCAAGGGTGAAGGCTGTGCCGTCAACAATTACGGCAATCGTCGATTCGACAACGCCTGCTGGCGCATCGGTAACGGTAAACGTAACAATAGGTTGCGGCACTGCCACCGAAGCTGACGACGTGAGTTCTATAACGGGCGCTTCGAGGTCGATGACATAGGACCAGCTCGTGGTGGAACCCATGTCGAGAGATGTGCCGAGGGCGTCGAGCGCTGTGGCAACCACCACGTTCACTGTGGTGCCGTGGGTGAAAGGTCCGGTTCCAGGCAGGTAAACTATAGAGTCGTCGGGCATGAAATCCCATGGCGTGGCGTAAGTTGCACCGTTGACTGTGAATAGCACGGAGGTGAGGTCGATGTCGTTGCCGTCGTAAAGGAAGAAACGAAGCTCGGGGGTGTCGCATGAGACGGTCATGCCGGGCATCGGCGAGCGCGGATAGGCGCGTGGACCGTGCGAGTTCATCGTGAAGGAAATGGTTGTTGGAACAAAGGTGGCGCAGTTGTCGTGTCCGTAATCCATTGAGTCGCAAATGGATGTGAGCACAATGTCCACATCGCCGTCGGGGAAATGTGTGCTGGCGAGCGCGGGGTCGATATATAGGATGGTGTCGCCTGGCATGTTGAGATACGTCGGCGTGTCGGTGAAGCGGAGAGCGTGTGCGCCGAAATCGTCGGTCATGGACATGTTCACCGACGATTTTTTAATCCTCATGCTGATGTTGTCGCGCACAAAATACCATGGACGCGCGAGCGAATCGGTGAGGACGGTGTCGGTGAGGGGCCAGTAATCGACTAGCATAGGTGGCGTGAGGTCGTGCGTGTAACGAACGTTGATGGGCGTAACTGGACAGCCCCAACCGTCGTAAGTTGGCACGATAATGTAGTTTACAGCGTCGCCATCCACGCGTGTGGAGGGGTTGTCGAAGCGGAAAGTGTCGCCCGAGAACGTGACGCCGGGGAAAAGTGTGGTGATGGTGTAGGGCAATGTGTCGCCAACTGCCGAAAGAAAACGCATGCGAACGGATGGTCCCAGAACCACGGTGTCGGCATCGGTGAGATGCACGGCAATCGGTTGGATGGAGTCGGAAGTGAAGGTGGCGTTGGTGGGGTAGAGCGCTGTAGCGACGGGACCCACGTAATCGCAGCCCTCAACGTAAATGGAACCAGGGTATTCGATGTTCACGGTTTCGTCGAAGTAGCGCCAAGTGGCGTTCACTGTGTAATATTTGTAGGTGCTGCGGGATGGCGGTTCGGAGAAGTTGATGCGCCAGGCGGCAGTTTTCAAGCCTGAGGGGAACAGCTCATCGGCGATGTGGATCGGGTGAGTTGGATCGGGTGTTACGAGAACAGTGGTATCCTCGAATTCAATCCAAGCGTTGATGTCGTACATGGTGCTGTCGGTGTTGTTGCGAAAAACAACGCCCGAGCTAAGCGGATTGGGCATAAGTTCGCAGTAGGAAATCTCGAGTTTGCGCGGCATTTCGATTCTTGCGCCGAGTGGACCGGTTAGGAAATCGCCGGCGGGGGCGAGACCGTAGTTTGTGGAGAAGCTCAAGAAACCGTGCGCGGGTATGGTAACTTCGCCCCAGCGCAAAATCGCGAGTCCGTCTTCGATGTAAAGGCGTTCGATGACATCCAAATCCCAATAGACGCTTGCGGTAAGGTCGCGTTGGTTGCCTATCGCTACGAAATCGGGCACTGCTTCCATGGCACAACGCGCGATGATCTGCTCGCCTTCATAATCGGGTCCGTGCTCGTAAATCGACCAATATGGTGGCAAATCGTCTGCTGGGAAAACGGTTGTAGTCTCAATAGCCTCTTCGCCAGGAAAGGCAAAGGGTGCCAAATCGGAGCCGTCAATGTTGGTGTCGAGATAGAGGATGACGCCAACTTCGTGAGGAACGTCATCGTTGTTAATGATGTCGTAGCGTATAGTTACCGAGCCGTTGCCATCGACATTGTAAGGGCGAAGTGTTTGCGTAAATTGAACTTCGCCTATGTACCAGTCGGCAACTAGGATGTTCTCGGTGCGATAAATAGAAACTGCCGAAGGGCGCAGCGAATCGCCACCGAAATCGATGAGTGGTGATGCGTGATAAACGTCGCCATCGAGGTAAAAGCCGGGGAAAGTGGTGCCTGCGCCTCCGTGAACAGCGCCGCCATAGGTGAGAACCTTGTCGCCGTAAATGGTCGTGGTGCCCATGACGTCGGTATAAGCGCTGTCGATGAGGCTAATGCCGAAACCACCCCAGTTTGTAACACCCACGGCAATATGCTCATCGTAATCGTAGGTGAGGTAGCCCGATTGCGCGCACGCAATGGTGCATGTCACCAATAAAGCCCATAAGAGCTTTCGCATAGCAATCCTCCTGATATTAAGTTTACTCTTATTGTGCAGATATTTGGCAAAAGAGTTGTTATCAAGTTGTTAAAACATATGAAATTGCAGATAATTGATTTGAGTATTCTGTTTTCTTTATTAAGTTTTCAAAATGTAAGTTCAAACAATGAAGTTCATTCTGCCGAAACGAGATGCACGCGCAAAAAAGCTTTTGTGCCGTCGGGCAATTCGGCTAAGATGATCTCCTCTAGCAATTTGAACGGCAGTTTTTTCTCGAAAGCTACTTGCACAAAGAAATTGCCAGCTCCATTTTCGTCGAGGCGAATTTCGGCAGGGAAGAACACTGTGCCTTCGGGTGCTCTACGAAAGCCTGTTGTGGGAAGGATGGTAAGCTTAGCAACGTCCGATTCGGGGTCGAGGCGATAGAATTTTGCTTTGCGGGCGGTTTTGCTGCCAACAAAAAACTTGAGATTTTGCGACACATTAGCTTCAGAACCGAGGCTGTCGAAACGTATTACCGATGGCACGAAAACAGCTTCACCCGAAGGGAGTTTTGGCACTACACCAGTCTTTGGCTCGGTTTCGAAGCGGAAAAGCAAATAGGCACCCACTGCAAGCATGCCAGAAGTCGATTCGACAGTTGGGCTTACATCGACGCCAAGCAAAAAATGACGGTTGTAAAGTGATGGATCATCGGGCAAATGCATCCACATTGCCGATTGAGTTTTTATTTCATCGGATAATATTAGGGTATCGCGCTCGAAGTGAAAAAACTCAGTGCCAGGAAAATCGAAAAAGCCTGTGGCTTTAGTTCCGTCAGCGGAAGGTATTACGGGTTTGATGATGTAAACGCCCGATGAATAAGCTCTATCGATTCGAACAACAAAACCTTTTGTGGCGGTTATGTCGTATTTTTTGCCCACTGGTACGTCTTGTAAAAGAAATGTGCCGGGCGTTATGGATATTCCAACGCCAAATACTGCGCTTGCGCACACTAATAATAAAATTAACGCAGCTTTTTGAAACATGCCGCGCAACCTCCGTTTTCATCAATGCTAGAATCTCACAACCAGCGGCTGCGAATTGTTGACCGCTTTGTTTTTTTGAAGTGAGAGTTCACTTATGACTGTTTTTTTTGCCTAGTCTATAAATGCTATAACCCACGAGTCCTAGAGTTGCCGGTATCGCCATGAAAGTGCCCAGCCCAAGCCCTATAGCTGTGCCACCAATTGCTATACCAGCTCCGCCGACAATTCCGTATGCGGCAGCTCCTAGTATAGCTGGTATAGAGGTAGTAGCTGCTACACCGGCTAAAGTTTTCTTTTTTCCGTCAACGTAGCTCCGAAGTATAAGTTTTTCGTAATTCAATTATACGTAATAGCGATAAGTTATGCAAGCAAAAAGCGCAGTGGTGCGCAAGTGATGCATTGTTGGTGGTTGTGCGAGTGAAAGCCTTGGTAATGAGCACCCTTATTCTTTTTCAGTGTGAGCTTTTTTAATAAGAGTTGCGCCAAAGATCGATGAAAGCAGCGCAAAAATCACAGTTGGGCTGCTTGTGCCCGTGCCGTTAAAGTAACTTATGGCGTTTCCTGTGAGAATAAGTAAGCCTATTATGTTAAGTGCATAGCCTAGAAAGAGTTTTGTTTTCATCGTTTACTCCATGTGATTGTTTGCCATTTTTTCATTATAGCGTTTAGATAGACCATGCAAAGTGCCTTTTGTTACATTCAATCGAAAAAAAATTTAAAGAAAGACAGTTAAAAATCTTGCCCGAAAACTGGCAACTCTATAAATGCATTGGTGAAACTTCGAAAGCGTGTGGCAATTTTTGCACGCGCGAGAAAAACAATTTGACGGAACAGAAACTGCGAGTATATTTGCGCATTATGAACATCAAGGGGGCAGCATGAAGGTTATAGTAACATATTCCGATCTATCAGAAGCCGTTTTGGCTGTATCGGCGGTAATACCTGCACGTTCCACGCAACCTGCTTTGGCAAATGTGCTTCTTACAGCCGAAAACAACCAGTTCACCATTGTCGGAACCGATAAAGAACAGTCGCTTTTCATAACTGTGCCAGCACAAGTTCTCATACCCGGTGCTTTCGCGGTGCCTGCAAAAAAACTTTCCGATGTCTTGCGTCAACTGAAACGCGGCGATGTTGAGCTTGTGGTTGATGATTTTCGCCTTACAGTGAGACAGGAGGGACAATGGGTTCGTCTTCCGGGCATGCCTGCCGACGATTTCCCGCGCACCGAACTTCTCGTCGATCCACAAAGATCATTCTCGCTCGATGCCAAAATGCTTTCCTCCATGCTAGATCTGTGCACATATGCCATGTCCACCGAGATTACGCGCATAAATTTGGCGGGTATATTTTGGCAAATTGCGCCAGAAGGCATTCGCATGGTCGCCACAGATGGTCATATGCTTGCCCTTGTGAAAAAGCAGTTCGAAACCGACTACCCCTTGCCACTTGAAATGATAATCCCCGAACGTGCTGCAAACCGCCTGCTTTCGCTCATTGCAAAAATGCAGAACGAAAATGTGAAAATCACGCCGGGCACAGGCTCCATACAGTTCATTGCCGGCAACTACCGCTTCGAATCAAAGCTCATTACCGAAAAATACCCCGATTACGAACGCGTGTTACCTTCCGATAACGAAAACATCATGCTTGTAGAAGGCTCCGATCTCATATCGCGAGTTCAACTTATGTCAGTGGTCAGCTCACCCATAACGAACTTAGTTCGCTTTAGCCTCGGCAACAACACTCTTGACCTCACCGCCTCCGACCTCGATAGTGGTGCAGAGGGTAATGCGCCTGTTTCGGTCGATTACGAGGGCGAAAAAATGGATTTGGGTTTCAATGCGAAAATGCTCATGACCATATTGCGGCATATTCCCACACAGCGAGTGCGCTTCGCCTTCAAAAATCCAAACATGGCTTCGCTCATAACTCCTGTTCCGCAACCCGAAGAATACGAATATCTTACTGTTCTCATGCCGCTTCGTCTGCCCGATTGAACAGCTTTTTCGTTTGGCGGTGTCATCTACGCCACCACATAATGGGTGGGCAAATAATTTGGTTGCAACGAATGTTCATCTCCGCCATGAAGTTTGTTTTGAGGTGTGTTCTGTTTGCAATGGAACAAAGCCTCGCATCAGTTTTTTCCTTTGACGAAAAGCTTCTTGGAACTCGGTGTATCAAAGAACGAATGCAAATGCCGCACGTTTGCGGCGCGATTTTAATTGACTGCATGTAGTTTTTGAGAGATGCTTAAGGCATTTTTAGCATGCGCTTTATGCGTTCGGTTAATGAGCGAAGCGAAACCAAATTGCGAAACCGTATGCCAATGGTGAGAAGTGTTTTTGCGCAAAGTTGATAGCTATCAAATTGCAGTGCAAGGAATTGGGCAAATACAGCTGCGGCAACATATGTTTGAGCGTTTAACATTTTATGCGCCGCCGAAGTGAAATTTTGGTGGTGCATTTTTGTTCGACAAAAACTGGGCAATTTTTTTATTGATCTGTGTTTCGGGTGGGTAATTTGTCATTTTACCTGACGGCACAAAAAACAAGTCAACGGTGAGCGGCATTAACAAAAGGAGGATAGTTATGGCACAATCTTCGAACTCAGTTTTCAATTTGAATCACTATTTGTTTCGCCGCAAAGTTTTCAAGCTTTTCGGCGGAGCATTTCACGCTTACGATGAAAGCGGGCAAGTGATTTTTTACTCGGAGCAAAAAGCTTTCAAATTGCGCGAGGATTTTCGCATCTTTTCAGACGAGAGCAAATCGCGTGAGCTTTTACGCATTCAAACACCGCAAATACTCGACATCGGAGCTACTTACAATGTTTTCGATTCGAGCACATCCGAAAATGTCGGTGCGATAAAGCGCAAAGGACTGAAGTCGATTATTCGCGACGAATGGCTGTTTTTCGACGCATCTGGCAGGCAAGTTGGTATGTTGAGCGAGCGCAGTCAAGTTATGGCAATACTCACGCGATTTATAAACCTCATACCACAACAATACGGCGTTTCTGATATGCAAGGCATTGAACACGTTCGTGTTACGCAGCATTTCAATCCGTTTATTCTCAAATACACCGTTGATTTTGCAAATCCTGCATTGCCAATTGACCGTCGCTTGATTTTGGCGGCATGTATTCTGTTGTGCGGCATAGAGGGCAGACAGGACTGATGATTTTTCAAAAAATGAGCCGAACAATTTTCTGCGCAAGCTGTGATTTTTAAGCGAAGCTGATTTGCGGTTTCTGCGAATTTTTTGGTTTTATTTTGATGCACCAATTCTGTGCCGAACAAACAATATCCGCAGCAAACGCTATGGTTTTAAATTTGGATTCTGTAAAGTAAAATGAACGACTCCACTGGCGAAAGCAGTGGAGTTTTTTGATGTGGTAACCTGTGGTAAAAATTTAGCTTAATGCGTAACGAACTATGATGAATCCGCCTATGAGCAGAACTGTGAGCACAATGGTGAGCAAGTTGAAGTATTTGTCGATGAAGGTTTTAACTTTTTCGCCGAAGAACATAAGCAAAATGGCTACCAGAAAAAATCGTGCACTGCGGCTCACTGCCGACGCGAGAACAAAAATGAAAAAGTTGATTTTGCAAGCGCCAGCAGCGATGGTGAAAATTTTGTAAGGGATTGGAGTAAAACCAGCTATGCCAACGGCGATGGCATTGTATTGCGCATAAAGTTCGGCTATTTGGTCGAATTTGGAAGTGGCACCGTATAGTTCCAAAACTTTCATGCCTATGCCGTCCATTAGCCAAAGTCCAATTGCATAGCCCAAAATGCCTCCTAAAACCGAGAAAATCGAGCATAATGTGGCGTACCACAATGCTTTTTTCGGGCGCGAAAGCGAGAGTGGAATTAGTAGAGTGTCGGGCGGAATGGGAAAAAATGACGACTCGGTGAAAGCAGTGAGCACAAGTGCCCAAATTCCATATGGTGTGTGTGCCCAATGCAAAACCCATGCGTACAGCCTGCGCAACGGATTTTTTGTGGGTTTTGCTGCATAGGCAGTTTCGGGAGTTTTCGAATCTAAGCCCATGTTTTCCTTTGTGTGTAAAAAAACCGGAATCTTTGTAATTCCGGCATTGTTTTCTTCTTCATCGCCTTTGTTGGCGTGTTTCAATAGCTATGGTGCAATTCGCGCGAGTTACGCCCGGTCAAAATGCAAAAAAACACTCTAAATCGAGTCAACTGCAATGGC
>CAYUDB010000003.1:0-36714 GCA_964443405.1 uncultured bacterium
CAATGCGATACTGCGGAAACACTTGATCGAGATATGCTGTGTTTGCAGGCTACGCACACGAATTTCTATTATCCAACTTACAAAAAAACGCTACATGACATTTGCTGTTTGCAAGTAAATTTTTGAAACGTCAGTACCTTGGGGCAAATGCGGATGTTTAGCCAAAATCTTCCGGTCATCTGCTTTGCGCAATATTTATTACCAAGCAAGTGTTGTCTATTAAACGCATGTTTGCACTTTGCTGACAAAACCCTTGATTTTTTTCAGGGTTCGATTAAGTTTGTAAATATTGAGTGCAAGGAGCATTATGCCCGTGAAATTTACACCGCTGTCAATAAAAAATCAGGATTTCGCAAAGGCAATACAGGGCTATAAAGTTGCAGATGTGCGCATTTTTTTGCAACAAGTTGCCGACTACGTCGATAGCTTGTTACAAGAAAAACAAATGCTCCAAAACGAAATCGCAGCACAAAAAAAACGTCTCGATGTGCTTGAGAAACATGCCACCACAGTCCGCGAGGCGATGGCTGAACAAATGGGCAGGCTCAACGCACAATCTGAGGCGCGCGCCGAAGAAATAATCAGCGAAGCACAAACCGAAGCACAGCACATTCTGCGCGATATGCAAATAGAACTCGACAAAAAACGAGAAGAGCTTTTTGATCTTAGCGGCATTTACGCGTCATTCAAGCAGCATCTCATACGTCACCTCGAAACGCTAGCCAGATCCGTCGAAGAGTTCGAATCGGCTCGTGAGGCACGCAAGGCAAATGCAGCTATTTGCGAACTATTGCACAAAGATCTCTCGCACGAAAGGCTCGATCCCATTCAGGTTTTGCAAAATACAAACCACCGCAGACGCCGAAAGGCTTTTTTGCGATACAATTTTGTAGATGAAAACGAATAACTGCAGAACAGATATATTAGCACTATTAAAAACGCGTGTTTGTGATGATGGGTTAAACGCATTGATCGATTTTGATGACGAAATATTTCGAATTTTAACGAAAAAGGATGGTTAAGGTGAAACTTATCGAAGATATTCGCGCGAAAGCCCGTGCGCTTAATCGCACAGTGGTTTTGCCCGAAGGCACCGACGGCAGAATGATGAGTGCTGCCGAAGTTATTGTCCGTGAACAAATTGCAAACGTTGTAATCTTGGGCAATGAGAAAAAAATCCGCGAACTTGCCGCCGCCGAAAACGCAAATATCGACGGTGTTCAGCTCATCGATCCGACAAACTCGGAGTTTACCGAAGAATATGCGCAGGCATTTTACGAGCTTCGCAAGCACAAAGGCATAACCATCGATCGTGCACGCCAAACCATGCTCGACCCGTTATATTTCGGTGGCATGATGGTGCGGCAAAACCATGCACATGCTGCAGTTGCTGGTGCACTGAACACCACAGGCGATGTTATGCGCGCGGCAATTTTTTGCATTGGCACCGCACCTGGAGTCAGTGTTGTATCGAGCTGCTTTTTGATGGTTTTGCCCGAATATGCAGGCGTGCGCGAAAAGGTTTTAGTCTTCGCCGACTGTGCGGTTATTCCGCAACCCGATGCAAACCAACTTGCTTCCATCGCTATTGCTTCAGCGCAAACTGCACGCCAACTTTTAGGCATCGAACCGAAAGTTGCCATGCTTTCTTTTTCTACCAAAGGTTCGGCACAACATCCCGATGTGGCAAAAGTTCTTGCAGCGCTCGATATTGTCAAAACCACTGCACCCGATATTCAAATCGACGGCGAACTGCAGCTCGATGCGGCAATTGTGCCAAAAGTTGCGGCAAAGAAAGCGCCCGGTTCCACAATCGCTGGCATCGCTGATGTTCTAGTTTTCCCCGACCTCGACGCAGGCAATATTGGCTACAAGCTCGTCCAACGTTTGGCTGGTGCCGAAGCTGTTGGTCCTGTTGTGCAGGGCTTGGCAAAACCCTATAACGACCTTTCGCGTGGCTGCTCGGTAGATGATATTGTTAATGTTTGCGCAATTTCTTTACTCAAAAGCGTTTAGCTTGGTTTGGCAATCGCACGACAACACAAAAGGAGAGGAACATGGAAAAGACAGTTTTGGTCGCACTCATCGGCAACCGCAAAGACGCCGCCGTAAATGTGCAAAAGGTTTTGACTGCATGGGGTTGCATTATCAAAACACGCCTCGGCATCCACGATGGTATTTTGGACAACTGCTCGAACAACGGTTTGCTCATCCTTGAGCTTGTTGGCGAAACCGAAAAGAAAGAAGAACTTGCACGAAAGCTCGATGTTATAGAAGGAGTTTCGGTGCAAAAGATCGACCTTCGCGTTGACTAATTGCCCTACTCTGCCACATGCGTTCAATGAACTCACCCGACTTTTACCAATGCGGCGCACTAGTTGCAACTTGATGTAAGCGAAGCTGTTGTTCCACATCTTGTTGTAAAGCTTGTTCTCGAATTTGAGTTTTGACGCGCAATTTCTAAGCAACTCGGACAAAAATATCAAAACGTGCTGTCTGTAGCGCTGCAAAAAATCCCCCGTATCGTTTCGCGAGCCACTCTGGGCACCGCAGGATACGGGGGATAAATTTTGTCAACAGAATGCAACATCTAATGGCACAATCAGTAGCGCATATATCAGAAGGCGCACAGTTTTGGCATAGGTTCAGAACCTCTAAAAACACGCTACAATTATGTTTTGCACCATGGCATCGCTTCGTATTGAGAATCTTGTGAATGCGCTCTTTGATCATGCACAAAATTATCGAAACAAGTCAAATGACCATCACGTTGAGAATCTCAAAAGTGTTTGCGGCGCAGCCCGTAGAGAATCGATAAGCGAGCACAAAGCGCAACCATATAGGTATTGTTAGAGCTACTTATTCTCAGGATTCCATGGGACATAAGTGATGACGTTGATTGTGCCACCTTGGGGGTCGGCGATAACGGCAAAACGCCCAATTTGTGGGATGTCGGTGGGCGGAACAACAATGGCGCCACCCATATCAACTGCAAGTTGTGCTGTTTCATCGACATTGTTGACGGTAACATATAGGACCCACATAGGCGGCATGTTTTCGGGCACTTGCGATGGCATGCTCATGATACCAGCAACCTGTTCGTCCATGTGGCTAACAACTTCGTATGCTTCGCCTTCATCCATTGGCATAGATGAAAAATTCCAGCCAAAAAGCTTGCCGTAAAATTCTTTCGCCCTGGCAACATCTGTTGTCATAAGCTCAAACCAGCCAAAACCGCCGTGTTTCATGGCGTTCTCGTTCATTTTGCCTCCGTGTTTTTTTGCTTTGAATAATAAGCAAACTACGCACAAATAGGTGTTAAATCTTGGTTAAAAAGGGTCAACATAAAACGAATATTGCATTACGCAGAGGAATTATTAGTGCGTAGCAATAGTGAAAAAAAACTTTGTGAGCATCCATATCAGCACAACAGCTACTGCAGCAAATATAATTAAACCAGTGGGTTTCGGGAATTTTTTCCTGTCCACTCTCCGAAAACTAAACCGCTTGGAAGGTGTTGCATCGGGGCTTTCGTCGGCAGCATCGTGCTTATCGTTGATGTGGATTTTTATGCCTTTCGTATCTTTTGCTATTCGAGCCATAATGTTACACACCTACAAATATTATATTAAAGAGCGTTACGAATGGGAATATTATTATTCCGAAAACATTTATGCCCGACAACATACCGAAAAAAATAAGCCCGAATAAAATCATGGGTCCTACCTGCTCGAGGCGTTCGACAACGTGCGGGTTGATATGAGTAAGCCCAAATAGTACTTTTGAACCATCAAGCGGCGGTAGCGGAATAAGATTGAACACAGCAAGCACAATGTTTATATGCATAGCGTATAATAGTATGAACCACAATGTGTTGCTATGCATTCCAAAAATCATTAGCACTCGCACACATGTGCCAAAAACAAGCGCCAAAAGCAAATTCGACGCAGGACCAGCTATTGACGTAAGTACGATGCCGCGGCGCGGGTTGCGGAAAAAATACGGGTTTATCGGCACTGGTTTTGCCCAGCCTATGTGCGCGAAAATTATCGCCAGCGTTCCAAATAAATCTAAATGTGCCAATGGATTGAGCGTCAGGCGCCCTTCGCGTTTGGCAGTTGGGTCCCCAAGCTTGAATGCTGCCCATGCGTGCGCAAATTCGTGAAAAGTGAGCGAGAAAAGTGCACCTGGCAACCATAATAATGTTGTTTGTAAATCCATTTTGTTCCCATGCGAAAATCTTTGCCTCGCAAACATGGTAACCGAAAAAAAAAAATCTCCAACTTTTTTCTCCGAAATTACCCACGACTTTTTCCCAGTGCTCACCAAAAATTAATTTCACCATAATCATAGCTTCGATTATTTCGGCACTTGGCTCAAAAAGTTCGCAAAATATGAAAAAATATTTTCAGCGCGCAAAAAGTAAGTTCGGACAAATTCTAAAAAAAGGTTGCGCAAAAGTAAAAGTGTTTTAAAATCGATATGTTCAACCATACATAACGAGGCAGTAATGAATAATGCAGTCTATGTTAGCGCAGAGCCAAAGAATGAACCCATTCTCGGATATATGCCAGGCTCGTCAGAACATGCTCAATTGCATGCAGCTATCGCAAAAATCGAGAGCACACAAGTGGAAATTCCGCTTGTCATTGGCGGAAAAGAAATCTACACAGGCGATGTAGGACAAGTTGTTATGCCATGCGATCACGGGCATGTTCTGGCAAATTATCACAAAGCAAAGCCCGAACATGTGGCTCTCGCCATCGATGCCGCTTTGAAAGCGAAAGAACAATGGATGACGCTTTCGTGGGTAGAACGGTCATCAATATTTCTCAAGGCTGCCGAAATTGTTGCGCACAAACGCCGTTTTGAGCTTAATGCCGCAACCATGCTTGGACAAGCAAAAAATGTTTTTCAGGCAGAAATTGATGCAGCATGTGAAGTTATCGATTACCTGCGTTTCAACTCACATTATGCAGCGAAAATATATGGAGAACAACCCCGTTCCGAAGCGGAAAATCTCAATCGCATGGAATATCGTCCGCTCGAAGGTTTTGTCTATTCGATAACACCATTCAATTTTACCGCCATCGCTGCAAATCTAAACGCTGCACCGGCACTTTTGGGCAACACCCTCGTATGGAAGCCTGCAACAACTTCATTATTATCGAGTTACATGCTTATGAACATATTCCGTGAGGCGGGTGTGCCAGACGGAGTTATCAATTTCATCCCCGGCTCGGGCAAGATGATAAGCGACACTGTGCTTAAGCATAAATATTTGGCAGGGATACACTTCACCGGCTCCACCGAAACATTCAACACCTTGTGGCGTGCGGTTGCCGAAAATCTCACCACCTATGTTTCGTATCCCAAGCTCATCGGTGAAACTGGCGGCAAAGATTTTATTTTCGTCCACGCTTCGGCTAATGCGACAGAAGTTGCCACTGCCATTGTGCGTGGTGCTTTCGAATATCAGGGACAAAAATGCTCGGCTGCTTCGCGTGCATATGTGCCCAAATCCTTATGGAATCAGGTGAAAGACCTGATTTGCAACATGGTTTCGACTATTAAAACTGGTGACGTGCGCGATTTCGATAATTTTGTAAACGCAGTCATCGACGGTGCATCTTTCGACAATATAATGCATTATATCGATCTTGCCAAAAAAGCGCCCGATGCAGAAATACTCGTCGGTGGAAATGGCGACAAATCTAAAGGATTTTTTGTGCAACCGACAGTGATTGTGACTACAAACCCACATTTTGTTACTATGGAAACCGAAATTTTCGGACCAGTCATGACCATTTTCGTGTATGACGATAAAGATTTTGAGCGCACCCTCGAAATTTGTGATGCCACATCACCTTATGCGCTTACAGGCTCAATTTTTTCGGCAGATCGCTATGCTCTGACACTTGCCTGCCGCAAATTGCGATATGCTGCTGGGAATTTCTATTTCAACGACAAGCCTTCTGGCGCGGTAGTTGGACGCCAACCTTTCGGCGGCGCGAGAGCTTCGGGCACAAACGATAAGGCTGGCAGCTATCTCAATCTTCTTCGTTGGACTAGCCCACGAACCATCAAGGAAACCTTCTTGCCACCAACAAATTATCCATATCCATATATGGTCTAAACCATTCTGTGCGCCTTTTTTATAGGCGACACTTGCTGTTTTGCGAAACATTGTTACAGGTGATTACCGAAAAACCACCAAGCGTAAGCTCGGTGGTTTTTTATCGCAGACGAACTGGTAATGGTTTGCAAACTACACGAACAATCTAATTGTAATGAAATCACAATTTTCTCACTTCTGCGCGACATGGAAACGGATTGAGGCATGATTTACACTTTTGGAAAAGGATTGCGTGATCTATTTCGTAGTTTTGAATGTTCTGATAAGTTCCAGATAATAAACTTGTGTGCAAACGATGCATTTGTTGAACGACATGTCGCTTGCCACAGAAAAATTGGCTTGGATTTTTTGTTATGTAGTGATTTCTTGGAAAAGATGAGCACCGAGAAAAAAGAACGCATTGTCCTATGGGCGATATTATTAGTTGCACTTATGCTACGGTTGTGGCGTATTGACTGGGGTTTTCCGTTCGTGTATTGGGTAGATGAGGACGTGTGCACACAGCACGGCATTTATTGTGCGGTTTTAAAAAGTTTGGACCCACAAACCTTTGGTTATCCATCATTAATTTTCTACATTGCTGCGATGCTTGGTTCGATTGGGTGGGCAATTACGAATTTGTTTGGTGGCAATGTAGATTGGAACACGTTTTTCCTGAGCTACTTTGGTGATGCTACAACCTTGGGGCTTTTGGGCAGGAGTTTTTCGGCAGCAGTAGGCACTTTGACAGTTGCCGCAGTTTACAAAATAGGCAAGTTCTTTTCGACGAAAACTGCACTGTTTGGGGCATTAATTTTTGCTTTGTCGCCTGTGGCGTTTGAACAGGGGCACCGTTTTACTCCCGATGGCATTCAGGCGCTTTTTTGCACGCTATCGATTTTTTGGGCTATGCGTTATTATGACGATGTCAAGAACAAGCATTGGTTATTTTCGGCATTTTTCGCGGGGCTTGCTGCTGGTTCGAAGTATGTTGGTGGGCTTGTTCTTATTGCGGTGTGGACGGCAGAGTTTTTACGCACTAGAAGCTTTCGTAAGCTATTTACATCTCGTGTGTTTTGGTTATCGTGGATACTTTCGGTGAGTATTTTTGCATTAACAACACCTTACTCTATATTGCATCCAATTGGTTTAATAGTAGGACTCGGGCAAGGAACATCACACATGCTTGAAGGGCATTTTGGTTTCGAAAAATCCCCCATAGGCGGAATTTTTAACATCTACAACCTCACTTATGCATATGGATTTATTGGCACCATTGCACTTTTCGTAGGGCTTATTTTCGCGAAAAAAGCTAGAAAACCAATTTTTTGGGTTCTAGCTGCGTTTCCTATCGCATATTATGCGATGACCTTTTTCTGGCAGGCATCTTTCGCGCGATATATCTTTCCATTTATTCCTGTTGCTACGGTTTTTGTGGGTTTCGCCTTCGATCGTTTGATCAATTGGCGAAAAGGGTTTAGTGTGATATTTGGCATATCAATATTGGAACTGTGCGTGTATTGCGTGCTTTTTTGCCGATACCTCACCTTACCGCACACCTGCGACATGGCACGTGAATACGTCTCCGCCAACATTCCCGCCAAAGCCTCCACTGTCGATGTCATGGGCAGACGATTTTTCATAGAGAGCGATTCGCTCTTAACCTATCGGCGCGCAGAATTACAGGATGCCAAAAGCGTGGATACGCTTTACCTAGGTGCGTTAGAGGTTTATGTTCCCGAACATTATAAGCGAAATGTATATTCCGAAGGTTTTTTTGTCATTTCCACAGGCTTGGGTGAGAGCATAAAAAATAAAGCTGCACGAATAATGGGACGAACTCGCAACATTCCACGCGCACCCGAAAACATTCTCGAAGGTTATGACGAACGTCAAATCGATTATTTTGTGGCAAGCTCCAATATTTATTTGCGTTACAACGCCTCGCCCGAGATTTACCCCGAGTTTGTGAATTTCTATACAAAGTTAGCGAAAATGAAAAAAAGAGTTGCGCAATTTGGAGAAGAAACCGATTTTGTAGGTAGAGAGATTCCGCCATTTTCGCAGTTGTGGAAGGCTCAAACTGCGGGACCGAGAATCATCGTTTACAGTTTGCACTGAAAACTTTTGTTGATAAACCTTAACAAAATATTCGTCAAAATGTAGAAATTGTGCAAAAATTTGAAATCTCTCATTTTATCGCAAAAACGCCCAGCTGTTCACTATTTCGATTAAAAAAATATACTTGACTAATTTGCAAAGATTTCCATTTTATGGATAAGTTAGTAGCAAAAAGTTAACCAAAAATCACAAGGAGGGTTGTTTAATGAAAAAGCTTCTGCTTTTGGGAGTCTTGTTCGCATTTGGCGCGGGACTCTGGGCACAGGTAACACAGGTTACCGATGGCACACAGCGTGAGACCATTCGTTTCCGTCTCACCATGCGCGGCGTTCAGCTTACCTATCACATCGGCGGTACAGGTGCAGACCAAGCTGTTTTGGCAGCAACCGGTTATGCCGATTGGGTAGCAGGCACCACTACTCGTTTGGCTCGCAAGAACGGCACACAGTGCAACCCCTGCGACATTCTTCACCAAGTTATGTGGGTAGAGAACACCGGCGGTGTCTATGTTGACATCAACGGCTATCATGCTTACACTCAGGTGAACTCTGGCGCAGCCGACCATGCATGGTCTGCAGTAGCTGCCCTTGCACCTTTCACACACTGCCCCGCAGCGCGTGACGACTATGTTTTCGTTGCCGGCATCACCGCTGTTGCCGACATCACCCCCGCAACCCATGCTTTCCCCACTGAGAGAATCAGCATGCACAACCACTTCGTCGCTGCCACTCACGTCTTCGAAACGGGCATCCCCGCTGAAGACCCAGCCAACCGCGGCGATGGCACATGGGGCGTCGGTTTCACCGATCAACGCACTATCGACATCGTTGTCGTTTTGCCTCCCGGCATCAGAATGTCTTCGGACCTCGTGCCCGATGTCCATCTTTTGGACCTCGTGCTCTACGGAACACCTACCCCGTAATGGGTAGCTCCTGAAAGAGAGTTTCCTATAGCCCGCTCATGCACATGGGCGGGCTTTTAAAATTAAAAATTGGCACGGGGGCGGAGGGCTTTTAGTATTTTGGGGTAACTGTCTGTGCGCGTAATTGCAAATTAAAAGAGGGACTTCATGACGAAAAACAGAAAAATATTGTTGCTTGCGGTTTTGTTATTTGCATTTCCCGTTTTTGCCCAAATCTTTCCTGCCGCCGATACACTGCCCATGACCATGCGTTTTCGGATTCGCATGGTGGGTTTACAAGTTACTATAAACGCTGGTGGCAACGGTGCCGACCGAACACCCGGCGCACCTACGCTCGATTGGGACTTATCGGGCGACACCTTTCATGTTTCCGAAACACTTTTAGTTAATCCTTGCGATTTTTTACACTATATTTATTGGATAGAAAACACAGGCTCGGTGGTTCTCAATTTCGACGCTTGGGATACTCGTGCGGGTTCAATTTGGTACAAAGAGAGCACTCTTGCCGTAACCACCCGCTGTGAAGATCTTTACGATTTGATCCCGCCCGCTTATGGCGCAAACAAATATGCGTCTTCCTACTTTTTTTCCCCATCAGATGGCGACTCGCTGACACCACCTTTGGGCATGGTTTTTTGGCAACCACTGCCCACTTCTGCTGGCGACACGCGCGAATACGAAAACCTCATTGGCGAAGACCCAGCAATACGCCGCGAACGAACTTGGGCTGCCCAAACCGACCAAACCGAGCTTCACATAGGACTTCTCATCCCATATTCGGTCACCGACACACTACCGCAATCGGTAATAATTGGTTTGAGCGTGTCGATTTCGCCATAAGGATTTTCATATGAAACTATTTGCTTTTCTCTCTCGCGCAAACTCCGACGAAAATAAACCGCAATGCAACAAACTTTGCTCGTTTTTGCAAAGCGATGCGCTTGTTTTCGTGCTCGTGGGCATAATTACCGCCACTGCCATAGCGCTGACATTTCAGGCGCAAATCGATTTTCTCGACGATAACTGTCATTATATGAACCTGGGCAAAGCCCTTTACACGGGCAAAGGTTACGTGCAGTTACATCACCCAGCAAAACCACACGAGAACACCGTTGCACCCGGCTTACCTTTGATTCTAGCTTTGCTCATGTCCATACGCGGCAACACGCACGACATCGTCTTCTTCAATTTGTTCAGCTCGCTGTGCGTGTGGGCGTATGTGCTGCTTTTTTGTGTGGTGCTCGTGCGCACATTCAAGGTCAACCGATTTGTAGCGCTGAGCATATGCACGATGCTCGCATTGAACGTGCGTATGCTCAAATATGCATCGATTGTCTCCACCGAAGCACCATTTATGTTCTGCTCGATGCTTGTGGCATACTTGGTATTTCGCTACGAAGAAACCGGCAAAAAACTTTTCATGTGGCTTGTTATTCTCGCCACAATTTTGACACTCTACATCAAAATAACTGCACTGCCAATTTTCATCATTTTGTTTGCGTGGTATTTTCTGCGCAGGAAATACATCGACTCACTGCGGTTTGCAATTTTTGTAACACTTGCCATAGGCATTTGGCTCGTGCCAACTATGCTCACTACCGGTTGGTATTACAAGCACCAGTTCGCCTCATACGACGTTGTTCGCGAAGTTGGTCCTTCTGCAAACCCGATTTTGGCTTATAGTGAACGTTTTTTGCATCACATAACGAAATATATTTTTATCTACATACCCGATCATATCTGCCCATTTCTTTGGGAATCAATATTTTACGAAAACCCGCGCCCATTGGGATATGGTGTTGGTGCATTTTTGGCGTTGCTCGCAATTTTTGGGCTTATTCGCGGGCGCAAAAACGTATATGCGCTATTTTTTGGTGCATTTTTGGGCGGCTACATTTTCATCTACTCATTTTTGGCATCATGCCAACAGCGCTACATCGACGTATTTGCGGCACTATTTGCGTTCATATTGTATTACTCGCTTTCGCAATTGCTAAAAATGTTCAAGCTTCGGCAGCTTGTTGAGAACATTGTGCTCGCAGTAGTTTTCATAGCCATAGCGGCGGCAAATTTTCCATCAATGGCGCATTACATTCGTTTCACGCGCGAAACGCGCAAGCGTTATTTTTCACACGAGAACAACGAGACCGTCGCGCGATTGTTAAAATTCAAATACCAGCTCGAGGTAAACGTTGCACGTTACCACGATGCACTCAAATGGTGCCGGCAAAATCTACCGAAGGATGCGGTTTTGCTTACATCGCAAGTGCGCACTGCCTATTTTATCTCCGAACTTGAATGCTTATATCCGCCATATATGTTTGACAATGAAGCAGATACTGTAAAATATTCTCCACCCGAACGTGTAAAACTTGTGTGGACTCGCGCACTTGAACACGGTGTAACACATGTTGTCGTCGATGAAACCTATTGGACGACAGTTAAATACATTCGTCCGGGGGCATTGCGATTTGCCAATTGTCTCAAGCTGCTTTTTGCCACAGCAGCACCACAAACTTATGTGTTTGAAATCGATACTGTTTGTTTGCGCCGCGAACTCGAAGAAGACTTCCTCGGCAAGCTCAACGAACAGTTAATCACATTAGCCGACATGATATATAATCATCGCTACGTGCAAAGGGAAGCTTACAAACGCTACATCATTCACAAAATTGGCGCAGTCAGATCCGAAGACGTGATTCGCTTAGTTGATTATTCATATAAGGTTACAAGCAACTTTGCCTATACCGAATCGCTTATGACTGCTGCCGACGACCTTCTACCACACAATGCACCGTTGTGGTTAAATTACGGGATTTCGCTTAACAATCGCGCTAAGGAAAACCTCTCCGGTGAAATGCTCCAGCAAAAAACAAACGCCGCCATTGCAGCCTTTGACCGTGCACTTACTTACGGCGCCGATTCCTCGGACGTGTTTAATAATATTGGCGTAACTCTTTCACTTGTAGAAGGTTACGATATGGCAGTGCAATATTTTCTGCGCGCCTATGCGCTCGATCCAAAGAACCCGAAAAAATTCCGCAATGTTATTACAACGCTCATTTTCTTGGATAGGCGTGCGGAGGCAGAAAAATATCTCGACGCGGCTATTGCACGCACCGATTTCGGCGAAGAATTTGTGTCAACAGCAAAGCAACTCAAACGCACACTGCAAACTGCCGGACAATTTTAGCTCATTCCCCAGCACACCGCGCCATCTATTTGGTTAAGCGCAGGTACACTTTAAATACTTAACATATTGATATGAAAAGAAGTTATCTGATTATAATTGTGTGTGCGCTTTTATTTTGCTCTTGCGACAAAAATTTTGCGCAGGCAGATTTTCCAAAAGATGCAAGCTGCTTTTGTTCCGCACGTGCAGATCGAAAAAACACAGCCAATGCCAAAAACGCCGCAATTGGTCGCGAATTGCGCATAAAATGGCGTGCAAAGCTTGGAGTTTACGAACCGTCAGCGCCAATCACATGCGGCGGCGCGGTTTTTGTGGCAACTCGCACGAAAAAAATACTCGCTTTCAACGCCAATACCGGCGCCAAACTCGCGGACATTTGGACAGACACGCCACTCGTGCATCCACCGACAATTTTCGGATCGCGCATGTTTTTTATGGGCACTGGTGGATATAACCGCATAGGTGCCTACGACTTACGCACCGGCAAAAAAAAGTGGTCTCGCGATGTTGGTGACGCCGATGCAAATCTTCTTGCCGACGATAGTCTCATCTTTTTCGGCACACTTACGGGAAATATCTATGCACTAGAATCACTTACAGGGAAAAAGGTTTGGGAATTTCACGCAGGTGCGCCAGTGCGTGCGAATGCAGTTTTTACAAATAACATTCTTCTGTTTCCTGTGGGCAGCAAAGTGCTGGCACTCAATGCGAACAAAGTCAACTTATTGTGGACCAACGATGTTTTCGCTCAGAAAGGTGTAAGTTTGCGAGAAGAGTTGGGCATAAATCGTGCCGTAACATCACTAATTGCAACCGACAGTTTGATCATCGTCGGAGACGGTGAACAATTTGTTGCATTAACCCAACGCGATGGTATTGAACAATTTAGGTTCACTACACCTTTCATCAGCGCGCATCAGCCTGCCACCGACGGCGAACGTATTTTTCTCGTCGATGGACGAGGGACGCTCACGGGCTACTCCTGCACCGACGGCAGCGCAACCTTCATGTGCAATGTGGGCGAAGTTCTGTCCACAGCACCGACTATCTGTGGCGACGAAATTCTCGTGAGCACCGTTTTGGGAAAACTCATTGCAATAAATAGACATACCGGTGCCATACTTTCGACCACCGACATAGGCACGCTCATAAGGCAACCATTATGCTGTTGCGATACAAAGATTTTCGTGTGCACGGCACTTGGTGAACTTCTGTGCCTCGAATAATGATGCCACTTTCGCACGAGCACAACACCGAATTATTTACCGCGTCGGATTTTTAGAGAACTGCAATTTATAACGCAAAATTATGGATGCCAGCGCGCATTTGCCTCTGTGCTGTCTGCAAATTTTAACTCAACTCTTCGGTTTAATGATCGTGCTGCATCAGTTGTATTTGGCACAATAGGGTTTTTCTTGCCAAGTGCAATAATCGCAAATCGCAATTTTTTGTTCATGTGTTGAGCAAGAAAATCTGCAACGTTTTGTGCGCGTCGATGGGCTAAAGAGATGTTGAAACTATCACTTCCTATATCACAGGTGTAGCCAGTAATGATTAACTCCATGCTATCCAAAATATTAGTAAATGTGTCAAATGTAACTGCGGCTTTCTCAAGTATCGCAAATGCATCAGCATAGATTGAATCATTGCCTGCATCGTAAAACGGCACAAGAAAACTCGGCAAAGATGGAGCTGGCGTGCGTTGGGTATCGGCAAATACTACTTGCGGTTCAGTATTAATAACAACAATATTTGGTTCTATAATTTGTGGTGATCCTGGTTCAACATAAAACGCTGAACGCTTTTTATTTTTAGCAATAAGCTCCACCCAATGAGTTGCGCCAAAAGTATCGGCATGTGTGGGAACATACTCAGCGCGCATGCCTGCTAAGATCGCACGTGCCGCATCGCCAGTCGTTGTCGCAAAGTAACCACCCGAAACATGCGCGAGACGCTGTAAATATTCAGAGTCGGCGCCATCAAGCGATACGACAAGGATAGGGCTATGCGAGTTTTCGGCAAGGTGTAATTGCCGCAAAAAATGCTCCGACAACTCCAAATTGCTGTCGGTAATGAGCACTATTGCCCCGCGTTTATCACCAATAAGCGCATGAGCGTGCGAAAGCCCATCGGCGAGCGAAGTGCCCTTCGGTGAAGGATAGTATAACGAATCTATTTTTAATTTCGTAAACTCAGTGTGCCATAATGGTTTTACACTTACCTTCGCCTCGCGACCTATACGAATCAGAGCTATGAGGCAATCATGCATTTGCGCTGCAATGTTCCCCACTGCGGCATCTGCCTTCGCCAAACGCGATTGCATCGAACCCGACACATCTTCTATAATCACAAGTATATCAAGAGTTTCGGGCAATGCTGGCGATAGATGCAGTTTTTGCTCACTGCGCACACTATCCACAGTTTCAAAAAGCTGCACATCGGCTAGCGGAAATTCATTTTTTGAAAAGCATGCTATTATTTTTTTGGGGTATTGTCCTGATATTAAATCAAGTTTCCTCTCAAATGGCGCATCTTCTGAAGTATATATTGCTGTACGTTTCTTTGAACATCCACTTGTTGCAACAGCAAAAGTGAGCGCAAAAAACAGCACTATATATTTGATTATTCTAGCCCGCATATTTCACTCAGAAATCGAACCCTGCTGTTGCGCCGCAAGTCCATGTGTTATAATCACGAAGAGTGCCGATATCCGCATTATGGACACTTTTTGCTCGGCGCAACGCATAAGTGAATTCTGGCTTGACCCACATTTTTTTTGTGACAAAAAGTTGCATATTTGCAAAACTTGTTGCCGCATAATCGGTTCGCCCAGAATGCAGCGGATCTGCGAAGTAATTTTTCTGCGATGTATAGAGCCGGCGATAAAACTCCGTGCCAACATTTATAACGCATTTTTTGCGCCCAAGTTTCGTTGTAGTATTGTAATTCAGAAAAAATAAATCTTGCTCATAGGATATGTCCGTCTCATCTGAGTTTTCGATGCTCTCCTCAGGTGAATCGTAACCTCGCGCAGATGAGATTTTGTATCTCGCGCCCGTAGAAAATTTGTGCTTCTTATTCCACGCAAGCGAAAGCTCAAATTCGTAACCGTCAGAATCGTATTCGCGAAAGTTTTCGTTGTATATCGCTGCAGAATAATCAAACTTTCCAGCTATGTAAAAATATGGTATTATTCGTCTTCCGATTTGAATATTTGCCGACGATGACGCATAAGAACACCATTCATCTGTGCGTGTATCGCTGTCGTAGTATGCGCGTGTGGCTAATTTTGGACTGTAATTACCTGATAATCGCAAATATGTTCCGTCATGCACTATGCGCCCGAAAACTGAGCCACCCACATTGCTCAGGTCGCTGTTTGAAAGGTAAAGTGATGACCACAAATTTGCACCATACGAAAAACGCCAGGCACCGCTTTTTTCTGCCGACGAAATATTGCCGCCAAGCCGAAATGCTATGTCGTCGCTGGTTTCGAGCAGGAAATCTTCGGTGCCCCTGTCGAAAAGGGCAATGTCATCAGATGAAAGGTCACATGCATTTGACGTGTAACGCGCGCCACACCAAAGGCTTGCGTCGAATTTTGCCGCGCATAAAAGTGGCAGCACAAAAATGGCTATTCGTGCAAATAGTTTCATGGTGAGAATTTACCGAATAGCGCTGTGAGAGCAAGAGTTTTTTGCATACTGCCAAAATTCGCAGCATTGAGAAAAAAACATTTCGCAAAAAAAATTGCGCAAGTATCTTTGATCAACTGAATTGATCAACTGGAGGGAAAAATGAAAAACTTGATCGCATCGATAGTTGTCTGCACTGCAATTTTTGGAATTTGCAGCGCACAGGACGCCGACTACCCTAAGCGCGAGGGCATCGCATTAGGATACATGTCCACGCCTAACTCGTTGGTTTATAGAATGATGTGGAGCGAGAACTCCGCGTTCGACTTGTGGCTCGACATTCCCGAGATGAGCTTTGGCGATGTGAAAAGCACCCAAGCGGGCGGCGGTTTTGGTTATGCAATGTTTTTGGCGCGTGGAAAACATGCAGGGTTTATGTTGCGCCCACAATGCACATTCCGTTACGTGGACGACGACATTTGGTCGCGCACCGAAGTGGGTATGGGCGCAGCCGCTTCAGCTGTGGCTTTCCTCGATTCCACCGGCTTGCCAAACGTGGATGTCTATGCGGGAATTACACTTGGCGCATATGCTTCTTTTGGCAATAACCTTTCATCGTTCAGCCTTATCGCCGCAAATCGGGGTCCATTTGGTGTTTTCGTGGGCGTTATGAAATATTTCTGAGCCAAATACCACCTACTGTTTTGCCCAAATCTTGTCGCACTCTGGGATACAAAACTTTTAAGTGATTAATACGTCTTGTGTTGCATATCACAGCAGCGCAAAGGTGAAAATATTTGTAGCACTTCTATAATTCTAATACATGTATTCCCGATAAAACATTGCTCAGGTGCAAGTTAGCACGAAAATTATCCGCTGCGTGTGTTCAGAATTATAGTAACCGGTCCATCGTTCACCAGCGAAACCTCCATGTGCGCCCCGAAAACTCCTGTGCTCACTTTTTGCCCACGCTCTCGCAAGTGCGCTGCCAACTCGTCAAAAAACTTATTCGCAGCGTCAGCCGCCATAGCATCGATGAACGATGGGCGATTACCACGGGCAGTTTGCGCGCACAACGTGAACTGCGACACCAACATAACCTCACCACCAATATCGCCAAGCGCAAGATTCATCTTGCCCGCATCGTCCTCAAAAACGCGCAAGCCACAAATTTTGCCCGCAAGCTTAATCATATCTGCAGTGGTATCGTCGGCAAAAATGCCCACGAAAACCAAAAAACCTCGCCCTATACACGACACAATCTTGTCATCAACCGTAACACTTGCGCCGCTCACTCGCTGAACCAAAGCTATCATATTTAAAATCGCACCTTGCTAATTGCTCATATGCACTCAAAAATCAATCGTAAATCGATCGAATCTTTGGCGCGAGAATTTCGATGTCGCCACGTTTTTTGTAACTTTTGGCGAGTTTTGGTCGATATTCTATGCCCGTGCGCCATGTCCACATTGAGCTTTCGGACGGGATATCGACACCAAATGTGAGAAACATACTGCATCGAACTTTGAATTCGAGTTCGGCAAGCGCTGCAAATTTATTCTCCCAGCCAATTTTCGCTGTCATTAGCCCGTTCACAAGTGGCGGTGTGCGATAGGATAAATTCCACACATTTTCGCCGAAATAGTTACGGCTAGTCATGTTGCGGCTAATACCAAAACGACCGTATCGTGTTCCAAGCTCTCCAAATAATGCTACATTTGCCGAAATCTCTTCCGGCGCCACTATAGACGAAAATGCCTCTTCGGTGCTCACAAAATCGCCAAGAACAAAACCACCAAAAAATTCCATCGGCTCGCGATGAATACCTCGAAAAGCAAAGGTATCAACCACAATGCCGAATGAATAATGTGGCACTGTTTTAGAAAGATCACTCACGCTGCCCAAAGATGGTGACGCATGGCGGTCGGTAAGATCGATGGTCTCGTTGGTAATGCCGAATTTCCCCGAGAGTTTCAGTGGAAAGGAAAAAGGTAGTTTCCAGCCCAAACCACCGGCTATGTCGTAGGAACTATAGCCTTCAAGCGATTGATATGTGCTCAAAAACATGTTCAAATCGAAGTTGTCGCAAAAACGCAAGCCCAAAAAACCATCGCCGCTACCGCCAATTGTGGCACTGCGATATTGTGCTGAGGCATCGTAAATTCGTGGTGCACCAAAAGCAGCTCCGCAAAATGTTAAAACGACCAAAAACACCATCGCGCTGCGAAAAATGCGATTTACATCGCCACTGTGGGCGAAAAAACGTGTGGATTTCATTGTGTTCTGTCTCATTTTTTCACCTCCTATCGCGCAACGATTATGTTTCCGGTTACACTGCCACTTTTCCAATAATATATGCCACCGTCAACTTTCCGACCGTCTGCATCGTTGAGATCCCACAAAGCATGACCGCTCGAACTCGCCTCTATTTTTCGCACCAACCGCCCACGAGTGTCGTAAATGCGAATTACATCGCACACATCGGTGAATTCGATTATGTCGGAACCGCTTACGGCATCGTAATTTGGGCTTGGGTTGCATTCGGAGCACACACCGATGACTATGGCAGATATTGTTGTGGCATCACAACATACGCCACCGATAGGTCGAAAACGCAAGTAGAGCGAATCGGAAAAAGTGCCACGTCCTGTGGGCGTGAAACACAGCTGGAATGCTATGTCGGTGGCAGTGGTGAGCATGCGCCCCTCAATGGAATCGATTGAGAAGTTTGTGTTATTCAAAAACTCTGCCGAGCACACTTCGAGAGATTCGCAAATGGCACACGCGTTTTGCACTATAAAAAGTGTGTCGCAAAACGTGGTGCACGAGTTTTCCACCAAAAAGCTCGCAGGCACAAGGCGCGCCACCGGTGGCGGGCAAGCATAGCCCGAAAGCTGTTCGGTTATTGTGCCGTCGGAGTGATGAAAAACCATTGCAGTAGAAAGACTTCCAGCGCAGTCTGGCGAAAAACTCACGATAATTGTGTCGATTTCGGCAGGCGCCAAAATCTCGGCAAAATGTCCCACAAGCGCAAAAGGAAAACCCACTGTTACCGAATCGACATATATTTCGCGCAAGCCCGTGTTTTCCACCGGCACGCGACGCGTTTGCATACAACCAACTGGTGCACAGAAAATTGTCGTGTCCACAGTAAGCTCGTATGTGCAAACCGGCATAGCAACGGTTATGCTTTCGGGGATTGCATAATTGCCTACACTGTCGCGAATTGCGCTGAGGCGCAAGGTGATTGTATCGGCTGCAACAAACACAAATGGCTCCTTGAGCACCCAAAGTGTGTCGCGCATGTAAGTCCAGCGGAAGCTAAGCCCGGGTATCGACGGCA
The DNA here is from genome assembly GCA_964443405.1 of uncultured bacterium. Taxonomy (GTDB): domain Bacteria; phylum UBP14; class UBA6098; order B30-G16; family B30-G16; genus CAYUDB01. Next base: position 19,330 of record CAYUDB010000003.1, read on the forward strand.
GAAGCGAAACACTTGACCAAACTGGTTCGGAAAATGTTATAGCGAAGGAATCTGCTGCCGTTTGCTTTAGACAACCATGTCGAATTGTGGAAACACTTTCGGGCAACTGGCAATCAAACTTAAAAGTGCTGCTCGCCCAGGTTGGTGTTTCGTCACCAATATCGAATGCCACGCGAAAACCGAGCGTATTGTGCCTCGACGATGACGAATATCCAGCTCGCGAGAAAGCAGTCGCCTCAAAACGATCGTCGGTGACAAAATTTCCGCCTCGAACGCTGCGTCTGGTTCCGTTAGTGTTTGTGGGTGCAAGTGGGTCGAGTGTGGAATAATAATTTGTCGAGAACATATCGCGGCACCATTCAGAGACATTGCCACCCATCGAAAGACATCCGGCAGCACTCATATCTCCCGAAAAGAACATTGGGTCGCCAGCACCACCACCGAAAGGATCGGTAGGTGCACATTGTTGCAGATCGGAGATATTTGCTGTGAGAGCGTATTCGGGCAGGCAAAATTCGTTGCCCCACGGAAAAATTGTGCCCGAACACAATACTGCACTTGCTTCCCATTGCGCTTCGGTGGGCAAATCTCCGCCCATCCAATGAGCACAAGCTTGTGCTTCCCAAAAGCTTATGCCACAAACGGCATTAGCACCATCGGTGCACACAGTTGCAGGACCACTCCAGCCACCAGCAATTTTTTCTGCCCAACCTTCGACACTCCAATAAATACTGTCTGCATATCCACCGCCCAAAACAAACCGTGAATACAGCGAACATGTTGCCTCGAAATTGGTTATGTCAAAGGACGGCAAAAATACCCAACGCGAGGGCGTTGTTGAAACGAGGAATTCGTTTGTGGCACCCAAATTTCTCAAAAGAACAGTATCGGCACCATCGGCGCCAATTTTGAACCAACCCGAGCCTATATGTGTTTTCGTCGCGTCGATAGCATGCACATCGGGCGCGCAATCGAAATTCGAACTTCTTATGCGTAAAGAACATGCGTCTGCGGGAATATGTGTGCCCAGAATATACGTAAGTGTCGTCTCACGCTCGACTGCTATGCGTGGTGTAGGTAACGAGTCGCTAAGATAGATTTCTACGTAAGCTCCGTTACCTATTGGGCGCAAGGTTAGCGATATGTTCGCCGCATTTTGAGTGCACTCAATTTGCACATCTGCACAGGCAAGCGCCGAAATGGCAAGTATTATGGCTATTATTCGTCTCATGTGCGGCTCCTTATCGAACAAGGGTTATTTTGAGTGTGGACGATTTCCCGGGAGCATTCAGACGCACCCAATATATGCCCGTGCCAACGTCAACACCATCATCGGTTTTGCCGTCCCAACGTATTTTGAAACTGCCGGGTACAAAATTGCCCGTCAAAAGTGTGCGCACTTTGCGACCCGAAAAATCGAATATGCTTATGTCGCACAAACTTGCCTCAGCCACAGATGTCTCTATCCAAACGCTCGCGTTGAAGGGATTTGGATATGCACCCAAAATTGATGTGGTATAAGGTTTTACATCTACTTCACATATGAACGTCGTATCGAGCACCCAAACGAGGAAAGTTGCGCTGCTGTAGGCGCCATGATCGTCGCGAATTTGCAGATGCAAGGTATCGGGCACGAGTGGATAATTGCAATAGCCAGCTGCAGGCTCGATTATGAGCGCTCTACCCGAAGCTGTGCGCTCTAACATATTGTAGTGCAAGCTATTGGAAATTTCGAACGCATCGTATTCCATCGCATGACCGTCAACATCAACAAAATAGTCATCGATAGACAAAACTTCGGTGCGTTCGCCCGATGCAATTGCGATAAAGTATTCTGTGGAGACTAAATATGGCGCATGGTTCGGCACGTTGAAATTCAGGCGCACCACGTCGGTATCTGAGCAGTCGCTGTAGAAAATGTCGCTCGAATACATGCCTTGCGGGATGAAAGTGTAATCCACAGTGAGAACGCCTGTGTGTTCGTTCACAACGAGCCAAAAATACGTGCTGTCAGTCCAAAAGCCGCAGCTGCATGTGTCTTTGTCGTCGGCAGCAAGACGCAAACTCATGTCGAAACATTCGTCGCTTATGCCGGTTACATCTAGCGTGGCGTTCGGTGGCGACGATGACGATGGTGGTGTGAGCCGCGTAAAACTCGCGCTCTCAATACACGATGTGCCAAAATCAGTATCGATGCCCGTTATTCCCGTAAATGCGTTAAGTATATTGAGTTCCACAGCAAGTGTGCAAATTTCTCCGCACGCAGAATGGGAATTTGCTACAAAATAGGCGCTGCGGTTGCCCACATCACAATTTCGCGGCTGCCAGCGCAAAATGTTGCCGTCGAAACTGGCATCCTCTGGCATAGATATGGCATAAATAGTATAAGTTGAAGAGTCGTTATCTGTTATGCACAACGATACATCGGCATGCAGGCTATCATTTTCGCTCACAGTAAAGGTGCACACACCGCATGCCACAGGTTCGATAACGCGGAATGTGCGACAAGCACAATTGACACATGCCCCACCACAACGGTCGGCACGCACACAAATTGTGTAACTATCTACATCGGAAGGAATTATCGTTGAAAACGTAGGTTGTGTAGAAAGATATGGCAAAGTGCAACTGTCACGGCTCCACAAAAATGCATCGAAATCGTAAGTATTTGTTACTGCAAAGGTTGCATTTGTGCCCGCCAGAAGTATCGAGTCGGCACAAGCACCGCTGAGCGAAATTTCGGGCACACTAGGCTGACACACTGTAAGTGTTTGGTAAGCTGTGTCGCAGCACCACATTACGTCGCGAATGCACACAACCACTGCAAAAGTATATTCACCTGCAATAGCTGTTATTGAAGGTGCGGGCAAAAACTGTGCGCAAGTATCGCCGCAACAGAATCCACCACTTATATTTACATGCGCGCTGCCTACAAGCTGAAAATATGAATAGCACATGGCGGTATCGGCATCACAATTGGAATAACTAAGTGATGCATCGAGAGTTAATCCTGCATCACCTGTGCAAACAGAATCATTTGGCAAAAATTGCAGAACAGCCTCAGGGTGTCGCATGTCAACAAATGCACCAAATTCGCGCACACACATTCTGTCAGATGCGTAAGCGAAGCGATATTTAATTGTTCCGCGACGCAAAACCGGATATGACGAGAAAACTGGCGGAATAAGCGACGCAGATGCCCAGCCAAATAAGGTATCCTCGCGCGGCACGCCGTCGATATCGTAGGCGAAAGAAATCAAAACTAGCAAATCGGTGGTGGGCGCCCAAGCTGGTGTGAGTGTTATTGAGGAAGTCGAGAGTAGATTTGGCAGTCTGTCACCATAACATAATATGGTATCGGTAGTTGTAGCTGAGATGCTCACTCCGTAGATTTTCAGTTCAACCGAATCTGTCGCTTCGGGACAATCGGCACACCATGCAAAAAGTCGCACTCGTTGCGAATCAATAACTGACGGCACGCAAAGCTCAGTTGTTGTGGTGGTGCGAAGTTCTCCCCAAAGCCCTGCCGAAAGCAGTTTGTAACCGTAAGTTATGCCGCTACCACAGTAGAAAGGCACTGCCGAAAGTGGCACGCATTTACCACAACCCGATATGGTGTAGAAAGTTGAGTCGGATGATATGTCGGCATATTTGGAGCGCAGTATTGTTGCAGCAATTTTTGTGCAAAAACCGTCTGTTATCGAAACTGTGTAAGCACCTGCAACAGTAAAAGAATCGATGGCAAAAAATGAGTTTGTGCCGGTGTAAAGTGTTTCGCTCGTTGGAGATATGAAGGTGAAAGTAAGTGTGCGCAGAGGTTCTACAGTTGTCGCAGAAGCGTCGAGAAGAACGCTTGCACCAATGCACACCTCTGTAGCCGATGGCACAAGCGATGCGATAATTCGTGTTTGCCTCACAAAAAGGCTCTCAGTCTTTTCGCAGCCATATTCAGAAAAGTATTGTGCTCTAAAGACATAGTCGCCTGATGCAGGATATTGATGCGTTAGGTTCAGGGGAAAACTTGGTGCATTGTACACTTGCCAATCGCCATCACCAAATGTGGCAACCACACGGATTATCGCTGCATCACCGGTGCTGGTGAGCGTGAAAAATGTCGAATCGCCCGCGCAGCCGCCAGCTTGAACTATAGATAACGCTGCATCATCGAAAACATCTATTGTAAGCGTGTCGAAATGTGTGCAGCCAAAACCATCAGTGAAGCGCACAAATGCCGTAAATGCTGTGTCTGCAATAAGATGCACAGCAGTAGAACAAATCTCGCCGCTCGGTAAAGTCCAACACACATCTCGGTGCGCAAGTGTAGAACAACTGGCGCAATCGATGGATAACACAAAACTATCGTTCTTACAATAGCTGCCCTCGCCCAAAATCGCATATTCAACACAAGGCGTGAACACCGCAAAACTATCGATAACAACCGTGCATGCCGCTTCAATTTGATATTTTATCCACACTGTTTCGCATGCGGTAGATGTGAAAGTTATTGTGTCGAAAGACATTGCGTTGAGCGTTGGTAGCGATGTGCGGTCGAGTAAAACTGTGCCATCAAGTAAAATCGTGTGCGGATAAGTGAAAAACACAGGTAATATTATCGTGGTGGGCGCACCCAAACATGCTAGGTAAAACCCATCATCGACAACATCATTTGGCAAAAGTGTGAACGTTGTGCAAAGTGGTGTTGGGCACGGGTCGGAAAACACGCTTCCGTCGAAAGTATCTGGTGCCCAGTAGGATTGGTGCCGCATTGTTATGCAAAGCTGGGTATCGATAGGCGCGCGATGTGAAAAGTCGTTTGCCGCCACAACCGTGCTCTCGACAAAAGTCCAAAAAAATGCGCCGTCCACTCGTAATGCACGAGCATTTAATGAAAAAGGTGCGCTCGGGCAAATCTGTGTGCCGTAATCTGTCCACATGCTATCTGGTGGATAGTTGAACACCAAAAATGACGCCGAATGCGCGAAAGTTGTGGGTAACATTGTCGAAATAGCGGGTGTTATGCCAGAAAAACTCGCGCCTGCAATGGGCAGAAAAATTCCACCCGTCAAATACGCAAGCTGCGAATAATCGTATGTAGAAAAACCAGCCGCAGCCCAACCTGTTGTATCGCAAATAATTATGCATTTAATATTGCGCACAGCCATCTGTGCCGCAGTAACGGGAATCTCGAGTGACCATGGTGCACCTTCGGAGGACTTGTGCGGTGGCTCATTGGTAACAAGCACAATAAACTTCTGTGCGCTACCCCTAAATGCAACACTTTCCGCCGCAGAATAAATAGCTTCGAGTGCAGCTTGTCTGCCATCGGAAGAACCAAAAGCCGAAAGAGTTGCCAAACGCATAGAAAAATCGGCGGCAGGCACAAAAGATGTGCCATGTGTGAAATTCACAGCATCACCGAAAACATTATCGCCAAAAAGCGCATCGTAACCGCGAGTGGATATGTCGGCAGCAAAACCCGAAAACCACGAGTATAGCTCCGCATGCAACGGCAATGCGCTTTCAGAAGTGTCGATGCAGAAGAAAAAATCGGCTTCGAGAACATCTTCTGCCAAGCTCGCCGAAATGTAAACGCTGTCCCAACCAAAAACCCAGCCCGACGACGATTCGAAAGCGTGATTGCACAAAACAGGCACGCTCAGTTCCGATACTTCGTAAGTGTTGCCCGAGCTTCCTGTGGCGCGCTCTTCGAGCGAACTGTAAATGTAAACACTGTCGTACAAAAAGCCCGGCGCAAGTGTATCGCGACACAAATTAAGCTCGGTGCACGAGTTTGGGCATAGAAAAACAGGTAGTTTTTCAACGCAAAGCGTTTGGGCAGATGCCGGCGCAAATTGCAAAAACAGTGTCATCGCGAAAAATTTGAGCGCGAGATGACTCCACTTATGTCGAAAATCTTTTTTCATTGTGTGTCCCCTTGTGGAAAAAAGGTTTGCCCCCAAGGGGTTTAGTTCAAATCCATGCATTCCCAAGTGCTCGATGAAACATAGACGCAAACTTTAAAATCGTGCCCCGAAGATGTGTCGTCCCAAAGTATCATGTCGCCCACAAGCGGTACAAACGAAAGCGCTGTAGGTGTGGCATTTGCTCCCGAATGCAATGGCAAGCGGAAAGCAGCACCACCAAAAGCCGATATACGTTCGGTGGAAGATACCGTGCCATTGGCGAGCACATTGCCAGTAACTGCCACATTACCAGCAAAATTTGCGCTGCCATTAACTTGCACATCGCCAGTTGTGGTTGTGCCGGTGATGTCGAGTGTATTGCGTACGCGAAGCGAGTTGAGAATATAGTTGCCCAAAGTGTCCAAATCGCCGGCGTTGATGCTGCCATTGGCAACTGTTACAACACCACCCGATGATACTGTGGCATCACCCGAAAACCATGTATGATCGATTGCAACCTGTGCGTTTGCTGTGGCATCGTATGAAAAATTTGCAATGCCAGCGCCTTCGCTCAATGTGCCACCAGATGTGAGAAGCCCTGTAAGTGTGGCAGAGTTTGTGCCACAAGCGTCGGTGATGGAAAGTTCGAGTGTGGCATTGTCCCATGTGATGGCTGTATTGCATTCGTTTGACATGCTTGTGTCGCCATCGGCAATTTCATCAGGAGCTGGTGCCCAGTTTGTGCCATCGAACTTTAATACATCTCCAGCAGAAGCGCCCATATCCGAAAGCATTGGCGCATCGATAATGGCGATGCTGCCTTCGTGTAAAATACGTTCGTTTGTGCCAGCATCGGTAGAAAACATCAAATCGTGAGAGGCGTTTACCCAAAGCTTGTCGCGCATTGCGATATCGGGGTCGGTAGTTTGCGATGTGAGCTGCAGATACGATGGATCGATGCCGCCAATTACAGTGAGCTTGCCCGAAACTTGCGCATTGCCTGATACAAGTGCGTCACCGGTTATGGTGGCATTGCCGTTTACGTTCAAACCTGCCATTGTGTAAGTATCGGTATTGTCGATTTCGTCGTTGGTTACGGCATCGGCTTCAATTTGCAAATCCCATGTGCCGGTTACTGTGAAAGCCGAGCTAGCAGAAACATCGGATGTTGCGGCAATGTTCGCTGTGTGCGTATGTGTAGCCACTGTGTTGAATTGGGCGGCAAGCAAATCTAGAGCATTTTGCACTTGTAGCGGTGTGCTCAAAGCCCAGCTCCAAGACGCAGGTATGGGCAAATATCCCACATACGCGGCGCTGTCGATTGGGATGACATTGGCACCGGAGATGCTCGCCGTAAAATTTGTTGCAGCATCGAGAACCACCACTGCGCGCGACCAAGCGTTTATGGGTGTTGTGGTTGCAACGAATACGTTATCGTAGAGCAAGCATGTGGCAAGGTTGCCTGTGAGATAAATACCTTCGCGACAATCGTTGAAAACAGCTGCCGCAGAGCGGATCATGGCATTGGCACCGTTGGCAACTATGCCATAGCGACAATTATCGAACAGTGTATTATTCAATTGCAAGCCCACATTTGCCGCATCGATGGTGATGGCGGTGTAAGTGGTGCGGCTACCGGTGAATATGGTGCGATCGATACCATTGAGCGAACCCGAGGCAATAACTGGAGTATTGTTGAATATACAATCAAATATATAATCGAAACCAAGCAGGTCCACTTCACCGTTTTGGAAATGTATGCCTTCAAGCGAGGCGCCATTTTCGAGAGTGAGGGTTGTGGAGCGCAAATCAACTTCCACATTTTCGGCGGCTTCACCGCGCACAACTGTGTGATACGGCACACTTGCATCGCGCGGCTCGACATAAGAACCAGGCATAACACGTATTAGCCAACCTGTTTCGCCACTTGTAGCCACCGAATCGAGTGCATCGGCTATGGTGTGAAAATCGCCGTCGTCGTCAAAACCAGGTATATCGGGCGTAACAGTAAGCACATGCCAAAAATTTCGTGCCGAATTTCGTGCAAAGTCGGCTGTATCGGCAAAAATGCTGTGAAATGAAATTCGCGCACTATCTGCGAAAGCAGAAATTCTTGTGCTATCGGCAACTGATGCGCTATCGGCATAAAGTGCTATAGCTGCGGTGTCGGCATAAATGCTGCGAAATGCAATTCGTGTGCTATCGGCATATGCAGAAATTCTTGTGCTGTCGGCAAAATCTGCATTATGGGCAAATGCTGCAACGTTTGCACTATCTGCTCGCCGTGCGACATTTGATGTGTCGGAAAAAATACTCCGGAACGAAATTCGTGCGCTATCGGAAAACGCAGAGATCCGCGCACTGTCGGCAAAGAGCGCATTTGCTGCATTGCCAGCCTCAAATGCGAAAAGTGCTGTGTCGGAATAGGATGAGTTTAAAGAATAGAGCGCCACGCCAGCTGTATCGGCATAACGGGCATTGTAGGCATAATTTGCCACAAGCGCAAGTGTTGCGCTATCGGCACGAGCGGTGCCAAGTGTGCGAAGTGCTGTCGCTGCAATGTGTGCCCATCCCGCCTGGTCGGCATAAACCGCACGGTCGAGAAGGGTTACATCAAGTGTGGAGAGCAATGTTGCACCGTCGGCGGCATAAAAGCGCACTTCGCCGCCATGTCCGCGCCAAGTTTCGGGTATGCGTGCATCTGCGCCCGAGAGTGCGACTTCTTCTACAACTTCGCCTGTAGGCGATACCAAACGAGCTATAATATCGGTTGCAGAAATTAACGACCCGCACAACATCAACGCCAACATGATAATACGCAATACGAACTTTTCTACTTTCATTTCTACCTCGCTTGTGGAGTCAAATTCTTATACATATTATTTAAATTTTGTGCACTGTCAAGCACAAAAACATATTCCACATAAACTTAGCCAATACAACATATTGTGATATTGCTACATTTTTTATCAATATCCTGTGCGTTTTGCTTGCCATCACAATATTTTTCGCGTTTATGGCAAAAAACACGAGAATCGATCAAACATTATATTCGACAGAAAAAAGCCAATAGGCGCAAAAGTCATAATTTACAGCACTAATCTCTTATTTGCCCACGATACTTTTGTATGATAATTTTTGCTAATTGTTTGCTTTTCAAGTAAATAACTTATCGTATCGCGTCAATTTTAGCCTCATGCTTAGGTGGCAATAGCCAACATTGGCATTCGACTAAAAAATTTGCAAATCTTTGTTGACTGTCGGGATTTTCGGGTAGTATGAATGAGGTTCTTAAAGTAAGTGTCATCGCACATGGCAAAATGTTTTGCTCGAAAACTCATTTTCAGTTTGCGCACTTTTACTACGTGAATAATCGAATGTCAAAATCTTGCATATTGCATGTGCAACTGGAAAAATTTGTAGTGAAATTCGCGAGGCAAGATTCTGAAACATTGCCAAAGTTAGGGGAATATTTTGCAGTGATTGAGGTTAAAGAGGCTGTCGAGGCGTATGATTACACTATCACCATCGAGCCAGTTTCCCGAGATTTCGGCGATAAAAGAATCGGCAATGCCAAAAAAACGTAAGCGCGGCGAAGGCTCTGATATGCGCAACGAATCGATACTGCCCGAGGCGTGGAAAACCTTTTGTGTGAAATATGCGCCCATAGTGTCAATGGCATAACCGGCTGTGTCGCAAAGCAAAAAGCTTATACGTTGCACATTGCACGCAGAAAAAGATAGGCTCGGTGCAGGGCAAACGCGCGAAACTGCGCCTCGATGACAACAAGTGTCGTTCACGAATACCGAATCAAGTGAAGTGCATCCAAGAGAATCGGTTACACGAACAAAAAACTTTGTATCGCATTCGAGCACAGGTGTGAGTGGATTTTGCACAGTCGAACTGAAACCAGCTGGCTCCGACCACCAGGAGAAGCTCGTGTGCCCATATGCACCAGTAACCGTCGCTCGCAAATTCGTGCGACGATTGCAAAGTGCATCGGGTGTGGCAGTGACATCGACGCTGAGCATGCAAACCGCACCACCACAAGGGTTTGAATAAATTGCACGCAGTTGTGCCAAGAGTAAACCACTGTCGAGAATTGCGTCTTCAACATCGCAAACTACAAAGGTCATTGTGTGATAAGTGCTTGTGGTATCGATACATCCACGTGCCTCCAGCAAAGGTGTGCATCCGTTATAAGCGAGATCAGCAATTGTATCTCCCGGAAAATGCGTTACCGGCATAATCACCACACGCCCACTTTCGAAAAATGGACCGTTGATGGTTATAGTACTATCGAACATATCGAAGGCTATTTGATTTTCTGGCAGCTCTCCGTCGAGATAAATCGCCATTACATCATTATAACGCGAACCTATCCAATATGGGTATTCTTCTGTGCCGAAAACAAATCTCACTCGAATGGAGTTCATGCCCGCCGCAACTCGGAAAAAAATGCGCAGAAGTGAATAATCGGTGCTCAATCCATCGACGAAATTGTCGCAGAGCAAGCAACCTATGCCACCACAATTATTATCCAAGTCGGCGGGTAAATTTGGCGGCGTCGCCTCGATTGCAGCACCAGTTGTGAGAATAATGCCGTTGTCAAGCCCCATGGGTGCCATAGCAAATGTGCCCGCAGCACCAGCACAACCTCGATATTGGCACGAATCGATGATAATGTTCGAGCCGTCTGCGAGAAGAGTGCTCGAAAGTGCGGCACAATTGGATGTTGGAACGATTGTTATAGTTAGAATGTCGGCACACAATACGCGAATGGTGCACAAAAAAAAAGTTGCGCACAAAAAAACATTGTTTTTGAACACGCGCGATGCGATATTTAGCAAAATGTTCTCACAAAATGGGTTCATTTAGCAAAATTACGAAATAAAAGCAACAAAGTCAAGCGCATAGGAGGAGAGATGAGCATTTTTGCACGCGTCGCCGACATTTTCAAGGCGAACATCAACGACCTGCTCGACAGAGCCGAAGATCCCGAAAAAATGATCAAGCAAATGGTCATCGAGATGGAAGAAGCTGTTAGCAAAGCCACACTCGCATTGGGCAATGCCATCGCCAATCAAAAATCACTCGAACGCGAAATGAACAAAAAGCAAATCGCCATCGACGATTATCAGAAAAAGGCAATTGAGGCTGTGAACGCCGGTCGCGACGATTTGGCAAAAAAAGCTCTCGAACGCAAAAACACACTCGCCGCCGATATCACGAGCCTGCAAACCTCCCTCGACGAGGCGAAAAAAGTTACCGATTCGCTCCGTTCGCAGCTCGACACTCTCAAAACTAAACTCGAAGAAGCACGTATGCGCCAGAGCACGCTCATAGCTCGAGCACAGGCGGCAAAGGCAAAAAAAGAAATTGCGCAGTCAATTTCCGGCATCGGCAACGATTCATTCTCAAATTTCGAGCGCTTTGAGCGCAAAATCGAGAAAGATGAAGCGCAAGCCGATGCCATCGAAGAGATTTCCAAAGGTTCATCCACCTCGCTCGACGCCGAACTCGACGCACTTTCCACAAGCTCTGCTGCCGATACAGAACTCGAAGCGCTCAAAAAATCTCTCGGCAAATAAGTTCAACCGTCGTAAAATAATGCGCTACAATAGTTCTCGTCCACGCGAGCATATTTATGAACAGTCGCTTCGAGATAAGCCAAAAAACTCGCGCGAACAGATAACATGCCAATTACAAATAAGTTACAATGACCAGATACGATAGTTTTGCCCTTAGCATGACAATATTTGGGGAGGAAAAATGTCCGATTTACTTTCACTCACGCGTGATAAAGTGCGCGGCTATTTGCAGCTCATCTATGGCGATAAATTTGTCGAACTTGATGACCGATTTATAATTACCGAGGGTTCGGCACGCATCATGATAATCCCACGTCCTTGGCACGACGATGATACTGTTGTGGAGTGCATGGCGTATCTTGTTTCTGGTGCAGAGATTACAGACGATCTCATGGTTTATCTTTTGCGGAAAAATGCCACAGGGCACTTCGGTGCATTTGGTCTAACTTTCGACAACACAATTGTTTTCTCACATTCTGTGGCGGGCAAAAACCTCGACAAAAACGAATTCGAGGCATCTTTACGCACGGTTGCAATAATCGCCGACTACTTCGACGATGAGATTCGCAAAAATTATGGCGGTTTTCGCGCAGGCGATGCCGCGGTTACTGAATGATTGTCATCAATGCCGCAATATAACCTATTGCGGCATTTTAAAATACTGACATCGCAAATTCGTATTATGCAATGACGCTTTGAAATTTATCTACCAATTTTGAGCGTGACTGTAATGAATTGTGCATAAACCAATTACAAAAATCCAGAAACCCTAAAGAGGAAAAATGATACTGTTCGGAGTGCTTGCAATTATCGCAGGCATTGTAATGTTGTTTTACCGACGCAAAGTCAAAGGCGAACTTTTGGAAATCAAGTTTTTGCGCACGTCGAAGGTTTCGGATATTGTTTCTATGGCAGAGGATGTTCGCGATGAATTGAGGCAAACTGGTGCGTATTCGGCACTTGTGGAATTAAAGGGCACATGTCGTGCCTCCGAACCGTTAATCTCGGATTTTGCCAAAGAGCGTTGTGTGCAATTTCGTTCAGCAGTTTTGCGCGAATATGAAGAAACCTATTACGAAACCGACCCACAAACAAAACGCCGCGAAAAACGCGTGCGCCGAGCATCAGAAACCATCTCAGAAAACACACGCAGCATCGAGTTTTTCCTCGAAGACGAGACTGGGAGCATACTCATTTCGCCCGATGGGGCAGACATCGGCATGATAAAGGTCTTCGACAAGTTCGAAAGCGGACACACACCCACAGGTCGCATCGATGGTGCTGTTTTGTCATTTCGTGCGCAAAGTGAGTATTTCGAGCGTGAAGGTTCACGAACGCTGGGTTATGTATATGAAGAATATATATTTCCGGTAAACCGCAACATTTACGTCATCGGCAATGCCACCGATAGCACTGGCAAGGTCCGCATAGCCAAACCCACCGAACCAGACAAACCTTTCATTGTCTCGCTTAAGTCGGAAGAGGAACTTGTGCGCGGTAAACAGGGGCAAATTTCGTTTTTGCTTTGGGGCAGCATCATTGCAATAATAGTGGGTATTGGCGCAATTTTTGCGGGCATACTGGGATCGCTATAACTAATTTATTGGAAAAATAATTGGTTTTTACCATTTAAACACTGCCCCTCACCTTCATCTTTATTCAGCACACTGCGGAAAAAACAGATCGCGCAAAGCACCTGTCATCGCATTACGGGTGCTTTATTGTTCATAGCTAATTGTAAAATAATGAGTTAGTTATCGCTAATCAGGTTTGTGCAATATTTTCCACCTCAGCTCACAAATTTACACAATTGACATGCTGATTATAAAATTACTGTGTTCTGTTAATTTAAAATCATAGCCTTTCCAGTTTAATTACAGGCACAATTTGTAAATTCTAACCCTTTGATTTTCAATATTGTTTTTCGCTGTTAAAAAAACTGAACAAAGCAATTGCAGTTTAGATTGATGAATGATTTACAGTATTTTGTTTTACAACATCATGTGCACAGATTTTAGGAAAATTTTTGTGGATAATTGCGAATGAACATGTATTTTTGGCACAAACTATCGAGGAGGAAACATGGTTCGCGTTCGATTTGCGCCTTCACCCACGGGGCTACCGCATGTGGGCAATATTCGCACAGCACTTTTCAATTGGCTTTTTGCGCGGCATCATGGCGGAAAATTCATTTTGCGCATAGAAGATACCGATCGTGAACGTTATGAACCAGAAGCACTTGACGCGATCATGAAAGGTTTACGTTGGTTGGGATTGGATTGGGATGAAGGTCCGGATGCTGGCGGCGATTTTGGACCATATTTTCAGTCGGAACGCCTTGCAATATATCATGATTACGCACGAAAACTCGTTGCTGAGGGCAAAGCATATTATTGCGACTGTTCACCAGAGCGTCTCGATGAAGTTCGTGCCGCGCGCATGGAACAGAAACTGCCGCCAATGTACGATCGCCATTGTCGCGACCGCAAACTCGATTCCGACCCTACTGATCCCACAACAGTTGTGCGCTTTAAAATGCCGCTGTTCGGAAAAACATCGTTTCCCGATGAGCTGCGCGGTGAAATCACTTTTGATAATTCCACATTCGACGACATCGTTCTCATAAAATCTGATGGATTTCCTACGTATCATTTTGCAGTTGTGTGCGATGACCATCTTATGCAAGTATCGCATATTTTTCGCGCAGAGGAATGGATACCATCAGCAGGAAAACATGCGCTATTATACGCTGCACTTGGCTGGGAACCACCAAAATTCGTGCATCTGCCTATGATTTTGGGTCCTGATCGCACGAAACTTGCCAAACGTCATGGTGCTACCGCCATCACGGAATTTGAACGGCAAGGTATTTTGCCCAATGCGATGTTCAATTTCCTATCGCTTTTGGGCTGGTCGCCGAAAGATGATACGGAACTCTTTACACGTGAAGAGCTTATCTCTCGTTTTGACATTGGCGGCATCAACACTGCAGCCTCAATTTTCGATTTTGAAAAACTATCATGGATGAACGGTGAATACATCCGCAAGCTGCCTATTCCTGTGCTAACAGATTATCTAACACACCATTACACCGAATGGGGCTGGAATTGGCAAAGCATGCCACGCGAGAAACTCGATGCTATCTCACTAGCCATGCAAGAGCGGTTAAGAGTTCTGCCCGACATGAGAGAACTTGGCGCATTTTTCTTTAATGAGATTACCGATTACGACGAGCAGGGTGTAAAGAAAAACTTCAAACTCGATACAGCACAATGGCTTGACGAACTTGCCATGCGATTTGAAAAGCTGCCTACCTGGTCACACGATGCGCTAGAGGAAACCGTACGCGTTTTTGCAGAGGAGAACGGCGTTAGTGCTGGCAAAGTCATTCACCCAGTGAGACTTGCAGCATCAGGCATGAAAATGGGACCCGGTCTTTTCGAACTACTCGAGATTTTAGGTCCACCCACCACATGCCGCCGACTGCGTGATGCAGCGCAATGGATCCGCTCAAACTTATCGTAATGCATTATGCTACAAAAAGCTACAAAAAAAGCCTTCCTATCGGAAGGCTTTTTACTTTAAATCACCTACGTTCCAGTAGGTTCAGAATCTCGGTATTTTATTCGTATCCTCGCAGAGCACGGCTCGAAGCTATCGTTTGATGGGACTTTACGCAATTCCATAAACCATGTTATTATGTTTCCGGTGGTTGGATCCGTTATGCCTTGTGCACCATTGGAGAAAATGATTTTTTTAATATACCTATCACCTTCTATATTAGTAGATTGCGTATATCCAGTGCAAGTATAGAGCATTGGTGCGGCATCAAAGTAAAGGTCATCCGGATATACACTTGGACTATCCACACGCCAGTATTCTATAGTTATAAAACAGTGACAGCCATTCCAGGCTTCCCACGTAGTGTAATATCCATTATCACCGGTTACTAAAATATAGCGATCGATAGCAGTGTTTTGACAATCTGTGCCAGGATTATATCGAGAGTCGCGTTCTGTGCCCACACAGTTCGTAAAAATCATCACTGCCGAAAACAAAACAAACAATACAATCAAAGCTCTCATTTTACCCTCCATTTGTTTTCTAAAAATTCGCAAAAAAATGACCTTTGTCAATGAAAAATGTTAGAATTTTAATCATGCTGCCCAAAATTCAACACACAAAATTCTTTTATCGCCATCGCGTTTTTTGTGTAAAGATTTCGTTAACCCGATAATCGTATTGACTTTTTGATACACGACCATTATTTTTATAAATTATTAAACTGGATGGTACAATGCGAATTTCAATTTTGCTCGCTATCTGTTTATTTGGCATAGCATTAGCTGTCGATCCCAAAGATGATCCATTACGCGTGGGCGACCATTTTTTCAAGCGCGGTGAATTCGGCGATGCCCTCGCAAGTTACCGCAAAGTTTATGACGCGCACAAGAACGATCCACAGGCTTTGTGGCGCATGGGTGCAGTTTACAATCGACTCGGCATGAATTTGCTCGTATCGAAAGAGCGTAACGACACACTGAAAATCGCAAATGACTACCTGAAACAGGCTCTTGCCACCGATCGCAACATCGCCCAAGTGCACACCGAGCTGGCTTGGAACCTTGTTTACATCAGTTTGCTTCACGAAAACTGGTGCGATTTTGCGCTTGGACGACGCATTCGCGAAGAACTCGATTATGCTGCGCGCCTCGATTCGACTATGGCTGAATTGTATTTTCTGCGTGGCTTGTGGCATATGCACGTGAGCAAAGTGTCGATTTTGAAGCGAAAACCCGAAAATTTGGGCGATGCAGACATTCTTAAAGCACTAGATGGGTTCAAAAAAGCGGTGAGTCTCGACAGCGAAAATGCACTTTACCGCTTCGAACTCGGCAATTTCTACCTCACAACTGGCGACACAAATGCCGCCATTCGCACATTTGAGCTTGTGAAAACCGCGAAGTCTATTCCATTCAACCGCAAATACATAGATCTAGCTACAACAATTCTAAGTGAAATTAAAAAATAGTTACCGATGCGTTCCGGCTCAATTCGAAAAGATGCACAACAAACAGATTTTCGATTACTGTGCAGATAAATAGCGTTTCATGTAATATGCCCATTACAATAAGGCACAAATACAATTACACCTTATAGTTATTTTGTTTAAAGTAGGTTATAATTATGTTAAAAACAATTATTATAGCTCTCTCGATAATTGTAGTAATTTTGGTTGTAGCAATTGTTTACGGAAAACACCAATGGCAAAACGAAACAACCGCCCTACGCACACGCATACTGCAAAATCGCAACAACCCATCTATCAATGCTTTCGACACGCTTGCCATTGCACAATTACCGGCACCCGTACAAAAATTCTTTCGTCTCAGTCTCGCGCAAGGGCAAAAGAGCATTGAAGTTGTGCGCATAGAGCACGAAGGATTTTTCAACATGGGCAAAGAGCGCGACGATTGGAAACCATTCTCTTCCACACAGATTACCGTAGTGCAAAAACCAGGCTTCGACTGGGACGCGCGCGTAAAGATGGCACCAGGCGTAATTGCTTATGTGCACGATGCTTACGCGTATGGAGAAGGTATTCTTTATGCAAAAGCGCTTGGGCTTTTTACTGTAATGGATTTGCGTGGCACATCGGATATTGCCTTTGGTGAACTCATGCGCTTTTTCGCAGAAATGACATGGTATCCCACTGCTTTGCTGCCGGGCAACGGTGTTGAATGGGAGGCAATTGATGATACATCGGCAATGGCACACTTTGCCGATTGCAACATTAAAATGAGCTTGAGATTCTTTTTTGCACCAGATGGCTCAGATAAGTCTGTGCTGGCAAATGCACGCGGACGTTTGGTGGACAATCAAAGTGTGCC
>CAYUDB010000004.1:0-36421 GCA_964443405.1 uncultured bacterium
CTCTGTGCGCATAAGTTATTTATTTATGCCACAATATCTTACAATCTTACCTGCGCGTTACAACAATTTTTGCTGTGGCAGTTTTTTCGTCGGTGCGAACAACTAGAAAATACACACCAGGCGCCACAATTTCGCCATCAGAGTTTTTGCCGTCCCAAGATGTGTTCACATTCTGCGCCAAGAAAATTGTCGGCTCCATAAGTTCACGAACAAAGTTGTATGCCGCATCGTAGATTTGTATCGAAGCCTCAGCTGGCTCGCAAAGCTTGAACGAGATGGTAAGTTCTTTGGTGCGTGCGTCAAAAGGATTTGGATACGCCAAGATAGTCTTGTCGTCAAGGCAATCTTGAGCGAATGCGGTGGTCTCTGAAACTACCCACGTAACATTAAGCGGCGCATCGAGAACAACAGTAAAGCTATTGCCGCTGCCAGAGTAGGTTATTGTGGTATCGGGGCGCATTTTCTGTGCTGTGTAGCCTGTAATATAATACCATTTATTGCCAAGAGAAAATGGTTGCGCATGCGCAATTCTGGTGAGGCTATCGGCGTAAATGGGCAAAAACGTGTCCACCGGCGCAAGCAAACCTGTGGGCGTGGAATACACAAATGTGGATTTTGCACGCACAGCTTGAGTGGGATACATATAAGTGTAATAACTATCGGGGTTTGCGTAAACGTGCTTCGGATAGGATAGCGAAAAACAATCGTAATGAATCTTCACAAAGCCATTGTGCCCGAATTCGGGTCCCCAGCTGTTCTGAAATATCAGACATTGCTGTGCATCGTTCCAGCCTACACATAACATTGCATGTCCACCTGCGGGAACATCCGTTGGGTCGGCAATATTCGGTTTCCAAACATAATCGGCGCTTACACCCTCGAGTTCGTAAAACGACTCGTAGAGAATCAAACCGAAAAATGCAGGCGCACGCGAAACCAAATTCTTGATGATATCGAGGCTATGTGTTATATCTGTGGGTTGAACGTCAAGCTTCCATAATCGACGAACTGCAATATCGTCACAAGCGCTGTCGCATGAAGGATGCCAGTAAATAGTTTGCGCTGTGCGATACGGAAAACATGCTTCATCGGTTACGCCTAGCCTCTTGAGATATTCCACAGGGAAAAAACCGCCTTCGCAGGCATAAGATGTTGTATCACAAGAAACTATCTCTTGCTCCGAAAAATCGAGAAGCCAGCTATTGTTTTTGCTGAAAAACCTTATGCAGCTTTCCAGTTGAGCAATACTCGCAAAAGCATAGCATGATCCACATGACTGCTGGTTTTTTATGGCGCCCAAGTAATTGACACCACTAACATTTGCCCAGTTAAAGGAATCGGGTAAAGTTGCCACACGCGCAAGCTTCCGCCCGTCGAAAACAAGAGAATCGGGCAAGTTGCGAAAAATGAAACCTGTGGCATGTTCCCGTGCCTGCGCAATAATTGGCACAGAAACGCATATGAGCAAAATCGCCGTTTTGATGGTTGTCGAATTTGTGCTCATTGGTTATTCCTCGTATTCACTGCCTGTATCTGTTTCTTCTTCGCCTTCAGTTTCGGTTTCCTCTTCGCTCTCTTCTTCGCTAACAGAATTAGCCGGGGCTTCGATTATGATTTTTGCTGTTTTGGCGATATATGGCGTTTTGCTTATCGGTTCGGCAGGAAAGAATTCATATATCATGTCATCATTCACCGTGAGCTTGCCCGAGACAATTTGCCTGTCGATGAATTTGGCTATTTCGTTCGCCAAATCTTTATATTCGTCTTCAACGTAGAAAACTCGCGGCTCGCCTGTATCGTGACCGTTTACTGTATTCGAAACCCAAATTTCGTCGTTCCATTCCATTAGGCGCTTGCCCACTTGGCGTGCGAAAAGCTGTGCTTCTGGAGCACGTTTATTTGTAGAGGTGTTGAGAACTATAACTTCAACTTTACCAACAGTGCTCCCCGAATATTTGAAGCTCGAAGATGGGCTGTCGCCGTAATTTGCCTCTATGCCTGGGTTTGGTGGAAGTGGCTTTTGCGGAGCTTGTGGTTGATTTGTTGCGGCTATAAGCGGCGTGAGACGATAGATGTCGAAATCACCATCGATATCGGATGAAACATAGATGTGTTCGCCATCGGCGGTTACTGCCCAGTCGGGCGAGGTTACCGCTGCACGCGCTTCGAAAGTAACCTGCATAAGCGTGTGATCGTGGATATTGATGGTGAAAATATTTATCGGCTTTGGCGTTAACGGCAAAGAATAAGCATATGCTATCCATTGACCGTTGGGACTCCAACAAGGAGCAAACTCATCGCCGGGTTCGGCAGTGAGCGCGCGCAAATTGTAAATGCCTTTGTAAGAATCGTAGTCTGCAACAAAAACATCCCAACCGGTAGCAGGATTCCATGCACAGTAGGCAAGCTGTTTGCCATCGGGACTCCAACGCGGGAAAAGCCCAGGAGGACCATTTAGAATCACAGGGTTGCCTGCTTTTTGAACTGCAATAAAGAACATGCCCATTTTGTTTGCAGGTGGTGGCACGCCGCCATATTTGAGCGGTGGCACTTGAAAGGGCCATTTCTCATTGCCAGATGTTACAAATGCTATGTCACCGTTTTTCGAAACTGAACCCATGACATTGAAGTTGTTGTTATTTTGTATGAGCCTTGCGCCATTGACAGATGAAATGGGCACCGACCAAATTTCGTAGGTGTTCACGCCAGGACCAACTGCAATAAGACGCTCATAGGCAACAAGATTTCCCTCAGGTGACCACGATGGATATTGATTATCGACAGAGCCTGTATTTGTAACAACCATGGGATTAAGCCCATTGTGCGTTGCAACACGTATAAACGAAACCGGTCTTGGTCCGGCAGTGTTCACGTCGGTGAAAGCCAAACGTGTGCCATCGGGCGAAACACGCGGCGTAAGCTCATGACCAGGAAAATCGGTTACGCGAAAAAGCGAATTGCCCATCGCAAAAATGCCAATCGCGCTCAAACATACTATCAAAAACACCTTGCGCATTTTCCCTCCTTCTTTAGCAGAACTATCATCGTCGGTCTCATATTCTTTGCGAGTGCGACGGTGCGTTTTTATTTTGAATCTTTGGGCAGCTCAAATTCTACGTTGCGTCCGCAAGGGGTTACTTGCGAGCATGGAACTTCGAGTTTGCCCGAGCCTTTTATTTCGTCCGATTTTTCGTAATCGCCCCAGCCGACCATGTCTGCCGATTGCGAATATGAGGAATTTCCACCCCAATATGCACCGCTTTTGCTCGACGAAGACGAACCAGAATAGAGCGAAGCAGAACCGTATGGTCCTAGATTAGCGCCACCTGGCGCACCACCTGTGTAGGAATATTTTGTGCACGTGGCGCATGAAGCTACATCCTTGGACAGGTCTTGCATGGCGGCATTGGCAAAAACTTCGCGCCAATTGTCCACACAAATGCACCCAAGTATCACACACTTAGAAGCGATTATAGTGCCATAGCTCACCTGAACTGTGTATCTGCCCGCTTCGAGGTCGGGAATTATAACCAATTGCGTGCCGAATTTTACGGCAAACGTGCGTTCCATGCGCAGACCATCAGGACCAAAAAGCTCTATCTTGCCCTGGTTTTCGAGATAGGGTGCTATGGGATCTGAAATTTTGAGCTGAATACGCATGTCACAAGTTCGGTGGGGCATGTCTTGCGTTGTCGAAACAACAGTTACCTGCGGCGCCTTTCTGCGTTCGGTGCCACGGTTTAATTTGTTACCTCCTGCACAGCCTGCGAAAAGCGCAAGCACAGAAAACAGAAGGCACAAACTTTTCCAGTATCGAGAATTACATATCATCACCGTCCCCCGGTTCTAATATTTTACTTTTTTCTGCAATAATTAATTGCGTCAATACGGAAAAAGTCAAGTAAAAAATTGAAGTAAAATAAGTTTCGGCGATTTTCTCATTTAGTTTGTAAATGCCCATGCTTAAATCTGCACATATTGGGCAACTGCGAATTGTTACATACAATCAACAGTATGCTCGTTTTAAAAATCATATTGCCCAGCAGTGCATTTTACATATTACGTATCCACCAAAAGTCAAGCTCCGTAGCTGACAATAAAATAATAACTCGCAATAAGCCGCCAAATTTTCACATAATACCCTCAATTATCGTCGCACCTTTTAATAGCGGATAAAAAAGTTGCGATTGGAAAACTTGGGCATTAGATTCGCAAACATGAAGCCCATGTTGATAGACACTTTCGGCAGAAAAATCGATTACCTGCGCATATCCGTAACCGACCGTTGCAATTTGCGCTGTTCATATTGCATGCCGCCAGACGGCATTGTTTCGATACCACACGAAAAAGTGCTTTCATTCGAGCAGATCTGCGATTTTGTGCGTGTGGCAGTTGAGCTTGGTGTTCGCAAGGTGCGGCTCACAGGCGGTGAACCTCTTGTGCGACGTGGCATTGTGCGCCTTGTGGAGATGCTCGCACAGATCGACGGTATCGAGGATTTTGCCATGACAACAAACGGGCAACTCTTGGCAAATTTTGCACAAGATCTTGCTAAAGCCGGGCTTATGCGCGTAAATGTTAGCCTCGACACCATCGACAGTGCACGCTATGCTGAGTTAACACGCGGTGGCGATATAAATAACGTTTTCACAGGCTTAAGCGCCGCAAATGACGCGGGCTTACATCCAATTAAGCTCAACTGCGTTATCGAAAACAGCGCTGCCGAACCAGATGCATTAGCTGTTGCAACTTTTGCGCGAGAGCACAATTTTTTCGTTCGCTTCATACTGCGCATGGATTTGGAAACTGGTCGCTTCGGCATTGTCTCCGACGGCACTGGCGGCAACTGCAAGGTGTGCAATAGATTACGCTTAAGCTCTGATGGTTTTGTGTTGCCCTGCCTTTTTTCCGATACCACTTTCGACGTGCGAGAACTAGGCGCTCGCGAGGCAATTTTGGCAGCTGTGCAGGCTAAACGCGAACACGGCGGCTGTGCACGACGAGTAAAGTTTTACAGCATTGGAGGTTAGCGGTGAACAAGCTTTCTCATGTAAACGAAAATGGGCACGCCGACATGGTCGATGTTAGCGACAAGCCAAACGAGATTCGCACGGCGCGCGCGCAGGGAACCATTTCTCTTGCACCACAAACTATCGCAGCTATTCGACAAAACGACCTGCAAAAAGGTGATGTGCTTGCTATTGCTCAATTTGCTGGAATTTGTGCCGCAAAACGTTGCTTTGAGCTTATTCCGTTGTGCCATCCACTGCTTTTGACAAAAGTTGATGTTGTGTGTGCACTTACAGAAAACGGTGCACAGTGCACTTCGCGAGTTCGCTGCGTGGGAAAAACAGGTGTTGAGATGGAAGCACTAACTGCGGTGTCGCTTGCGCTGCTCACAATTTACGATATGTGCAAAGCTATTGATAAACAAATGGTTATAGGTAATATCGAGCTTATTGATAAAACCAAGTCCCCTATCGATGTGCCATAGTTTGCCTCGAGCCTGTGCGTAGCAATCTCGTGTAAAGCGAGCAACTCAAAAAAACAATTGCCGCAGTTTTGCGAAAATAATGGTTATCAGCAACCCTTCGATTACACACTTTCCATGGTTTTTGTAAGTAACTATCGTATGCCATGGCAAATTTCTACAAAACACCTCATCGCTCATGATTTTATTGCATCTGTAAAAATTTAGCGCAGCTGAAAAAGCGCTAATTACAACGCATCTCACGAAAACCACTACCAAGCGCAATGCCAAAATGCACAGCCAAAATTTGAAAAGCGCGACAAAAATTTGAAAAATGTTGGGTCACTATTGCGGAATACAATGGATATTATATATTTGCCTGATAACTCAGGAGGAATGAATGAAAAAGTTGCTTTTCGTGCTCATGACACTGTGCATGGTGTCGCTGGTAAGTTCCATGCTTCTGCCTCAAAAATTCAATGTCCGCAAACCCGACATGCGCGCCGGTGAAATACTGTTTTCGCCCGCAAACGATGCCGAACTCGCCTGTTGTGAACAATTTGCATATGAAAATAACGCCACAATTCACAAGGTTACACGCGTATTGCCGATTTACTTGCTCAGATTTGAAAGTGTTGTTAGCAAAACAACTCTCTCACAACTTGCAAAAACCGATGTCGATGCATATTGGCACGAATTTGAAAAATGCCGCGTTCAGGTTCTTGCAATGTGCGAAAAACTCTCAAGCACTGGTGCAGTGAATTTTGCTCAGCCAAACCTTTTATATTACATAACCTATACCCCCGATGACCCATATTTCACCGATGACGGTGATTATCTTATGGAGAGCGCTCCCGACCAATATGGATATTTTATCACACGCTGCGAACGCGCTTGGGATTTTTCACGTGGGAACCGAAACACCAAACTCTGCATTATCGACAGCGGTAGCGACATCGACCACCCAGATTTATTGGCGAATGTTTGGGTTAACCAGGGTGAAGATATTGATGGCGATGGTGAGCCATACGATTTGGACGATGTCAATTATATTGATGACGATGGCAACGGTTATGTTGATGATTTGAATGGTTACGATTTTGTTGGTGGCAATGTTGGTGACGACACCGACGACATTACCGAAGAAGATTTCAACCCCGACGTGCATTATTTTGGCGACGACGGTTGGGGCGAACCCGATCCATCTGTTGGCGATGGTATTGCCTCTTCGATGTGGATGCCCGCCGATGCTGGTGTTGCACACGGAACACATTGTGCAGGTATTTCCGCAGCGGTTATGGACAATGGCTCGGATTTTGCTGGTGGTTGTGGCGGTGCAGTATCGCTTATTGCGGTTCGCGTCATGACACCTGAGGGCACGGGCAATTCTGCCGACATGGTTGCAGGCGTTGAATATGCCGCCATCATAGGTGCCGACGTAGCCTCGATGAGCTTCGGTGGTGGTTTTGGTTCTTCCGATCCTGCGCTCGAAACTGCATGCAATTTCGCTTACGCCGGCGATGTTGCACTTATTGCTGCAAGCGGAAACGAGGGTGGCATGTTCGGTGTATCTTCACCGGCAAGCATGTCGATTTGTTTGGCAGTGGGTTCGTTCACATCGTCGCTTGCACGCTCAGATTTCTCAAATTACGGTCCCGAACTCGATGTACTAGCATCTGGTGGCGAATCTAGCCTGTGGACTGGTGAAGTATCGGAAGTTGTTTGGTCAACTTGGGTGCGTTCTGTTGCCGAAGCCGATTCAATTGGCACAGTTGATCCCGGTACCCATGCAATCGCCGGCATGGTGGGCACTTCTATGGCTTGTCCGCATGCGGCAGGGCTTGCAGCACTCATACGTTCGATAAACCCAACTCTTTCCAACGAAGAAGTTTACGACATCATGCGTTCAACAGCACATGACATCGGCACACCAGGCTTTGACGAGGAAACTGGCTTCGGTATAGTTGACTTTGGTGCTGCATGCAGCGTTGCCACTGCCGGCATAACCGAATGCAAGCCAACAGCTCACGCTATTGCCAACGTATTTCCAAACCCTGCCAACCCTACTGCCGAAATCACAGTCGATGTGCCGAAAACTGGCAACTTACACGTTGAAATCTTCGACGTGCAAGGCAAATCTGTCGCTCGTCTCTTCGACGGTGTGGCAAACGCTGGCACTCTAAAACTTCGCGTCCCCGAGAATTTGCCTTCGGGCACCTATACCGCAAAGATTTCGGGCGTCAGCGCAAACACAAACCTAAAACTCACCATACTCAAATAACATGGCAAAATATAAAAGCTACAACCAAAACTACGACGATGACTACGAAGAAGAACGCGCCAAACGCAAACGAGCTTCCATAGGCATCGTTATAATTGCAGTTGCGGGTTTGGCAATTGTACTTTTTGCGGTGAAGTTGTTTTCCTCGTCGGGCGATTCTGGCGGCATAAAGTTCAAAGAAGATGCAGAGAAAAAAGCACAGATTGCCGTTTACGGCGACACCACTGCTGACGACAAATCCATCAAACCGCTAAACGATGTGAGCACAGTCGATTATGCTGGCGGCGAGGGCGCTAATTCTACCGAAGGCGGCACATACACACGCAGCGAAGAAAAATCCGACTCCACAGTTGAAGTGGTGGACGTTTCGGGCACAAATAAGGCGCAAGAAGAAAAGTTTGCGCAGGAAGTTGCCAAAATGCGCAAAACTTACCAAGATCGTCGCGAGGCACTGAAAAACGAGGCAGTTGGCTTTTTACAAGGCAACCACGATGTTCGCGCGGTGAACGTTAAAGCCGAGAATTTCTCCAAACTTGCCACCGAATTGCGCGCAAAGATTGGCGAGTTCCCAAGTTCCGACAATGGTTACCAGCGTCGGTTTTGGGATGAGCAAATAAAAGAAATCGAAAAAAGCGCATCGTTCCTCGACAATATTTCGTCGAAAGTGCGTGCCACAACCGGCGATGCTCGAAAGATGAAAATGGCGGCTTCAACGATCAAAACTATGTCCACCGATTAAAATAGGGCACATGTTTTATTGTGTGCAGCTGTAATTTTTGGGCTGTTTTTAATTGTAACACAAACACTTTTACTGGAATTGACCACTAGACCTAACAACTTGCACTGCGTTCTACAAACGGTCAAAATGGTTTGAAATCTGCATCAGCACACCTTTAAGAACGGAAATCGCAAATTTCACTGCGCCAAACTCACCCCCCTAACCGCTAACGGTAATGGGGGTTTTTAATTGTGCCACAACATGTTCTGTAGAATAGCCATATTCGCATGGCTTGCATTATATTGGGCAAGAGATGAGCGATATGATTTTCTGGTTCGATTAGCACGTCTCATTTAAGCAGGCAAAACGCAATCACAGGCGTGGTCAAAGCCTCACCAGTTTTTGCGATTATAAGCTGTTATCGAAGCTTTTTACGCGACAGCGCAGCATGTATTTTTGTGGGGCGCCTCATAAAAACGATAATATGCTATGGATGCAAAGGCTTGCCAACAAGAACCCACGTTTTTGCCGATTCGATTCGCACACGGGCAAAATCGCCAGGTGCACAGTCGCCAAAAAACTCCACACGTCTGCCTGTGGGCGCCTCGCCAAAACATTTACCATCAACACTTTTCTCAACAAGCACGTTTTGCACCGATCCTGCAAACGATTGTGAGAATTTCGTCGCCTGCTCAATTCCGCAGTTAATTATTTGCTTGAGTCTGTGAATCTTCAGTTCTTCGGGGACATCATCGTGCATGGCGGCGGCGGCAGTGCTAGGACGAGGGCTAAATTTGAATGCGAATGTTCCCGAAAAGCCTACAGTGCGCATTGCGTCGAGTGTATGTCGAAAATCTGTGTCGGTTTCACCCGGAAAGCCAGCAATAATATCGGTAGCTATAGAGGCATCTGGAAATCTGGAGTAAATCTTTTCTACAATGTGCATATAGTTGCTAAGTGAATATTTACGATTCATCGCACGCAAAATTGCATCGCTACCGCTTTGCAATGGCAAGTGAAATGCCGCTGGCATGATTTCGGAGTATTCTACAAGCACATCGATAAGTGAATCGGAGAAATCTTTTGGGTGATTGGTAACGAATTTTATGCGTTTGGGCTTTTTTGGGCTTTCGGCAATTTTCCGTAGCAGACGCGGAAAATCTGTTTTTTCGTAATTGTACGAATTCACGTTTTGCCCAAGCAAAGTGATAGAAAACACACCAGCATCAACTGCGTGTGCAATTTCGTCGATGATGACATCGGGGCGAACGCTGCGCTCGTTGCCGCGCACATACGGCACGATACAATACGCACAGTAATTGTTGCAGCCGCGCATTATGGTGATGAAACTCGCGTTTTGCCCTTCGTCGATATACGCATGTATTCCTGGATGTGAAAATGTATCATCGACTTGCGTGAAAACTCCGTTGCAGTCGGCTTCGGTGATATCGGCAATTTTGGCAAACTCGTCGGTGCCCACTACGAAATCGAGCGATGGGAAACGTTTGATAAGGTTATCGCCCTCACGTTGTGCAACACAACCCATTATGCCAACTGTGAAATTCGGCTTACGTTTTTTGATGCCCAAAAGTGTTTCTAGCCTGCCAAGCGCGCGGTCTTCGGCGTGTTGACGCACAGCGCAGGTGTTTACCACTACCAAATCGGCTTTCTCTGGGTCGTCTTCCCAAAGGTGCCCACGCTCCAAAAGCAGTTTATGCAGCGCATCCGAATCATATCTATTCATTTGGCAGCCGTAAGCAATTATGTGAAATTTGCGTCTCATGTCCTCACCACATGCAATTTAAAATCTAGTATTCTGCATCATTGCGATAAAAAAGTCAAGACTTTTTTATGGTTTCACACTTTTTTTTGTGCGAAATTTTTCGTAAGAGCGAAAATGCGATGATCACTTTTCAAAATTTTGCCCTGCAGTGTATAATTCAGCGCCAAAAAGCGGAAAGCTATTGCAAAAACCATTGTTCTGCGCTAAGTTCCACTTAATGACAGAGAAGCGTTTGCACTTATTGACCACAAACTACAGCGACAACACTTCTCCGTTAAAGGCATTTCGCAAAGGGCATATGTGAAGGATTTCTTCGACATTGCAATCGTGGGCGGCGAGGTTTCGGGTTTGGCGGCGGGCATTCTGGCAGCAAAACATGGCGCCGAAGTCTGTATCATCGAGAGACGTGCACCATTGGGCATGCCCGTACGATGCGCCGAATTTGTGAGCGCTGGCTTTGCACACGACCTTGTTCGCAATGGTGACATTTCACCGAAACATTTTGAAACACAAAGCTTTGACCACATGACTGTGCACATCATCGATGCTGGACCGGAAAAAATCGCCACCTTGCCCTCACCCGGAATAACTTACAATCGTCCCGAGTGGATTGCAGCACTGGGAGCGCAATTTTCGCGCGTAGGCGGCACAGTTCTTGCGGGAGAAACGGTGCTGGCAATCTCTCCGCACGACAAAATATCGTTTCTAGGCAATTTTCGCATTGATACTACACACAGAACAGTGCGTGCGCGTTATCTTATCGCTGCTGATGGTCCCAATTCCATTTGTGCACGTGCAGCACGGCTATCGCCACAGAAAAAAATCCCGTCATTGCAATGGCTCATCGAGCTACCCAAAAAAGCAGATACATTGCATGTGGTTTTCCATAAAAGATTTAAGCACGGATACGCTTGGGTGTTTCCAAAAAATAACATGGCAAATATCGGCATTGCTGCAGAGAACGCCACTGCGGACGATCTCAGTTTTGTTTGCACAATGTTTGAAAAGTGCCCGCGCATTTTGCAAAAAACTGGCGGCTGGATACCAGTTTCTGGCACGCGAAACTACGTTTGCGTTGGTGATGCTTTGTTTGTCGGAGATGCCGCCGGCTTCACAAATCCATTAACGGGTGCCGGCGTTGCTAGTGCTTACGAATCGGGAGAAGTGGCTGCACAGTGCGCACTTGACCGAATTGACGGCAAAATCGACAGCTTTGCATGTTATGAGGGCAAAATTGCACATTTGCGCCGAGCTTGCACACGCGCTGCGCATAAACTCGAGACAATTTGGAGAGAAAATGACGAGGAGACCTTCACTTCGCGCGTTTTGCGAAACTGGCTTTGACGTTGAAACTGAGGGAATTTGCGCTCGCGTTCGGGCTAAAGCACCTGATAGTTTAAATAATAAGATTATTTTTTTTACTCCGGGCATGTTTGCGTTCGAAAGCAAGCGCGCAGCGTTTGCGGCAGTTTCGCTTACGGGAAAAAATTGCGAGCTGAACTGCGCCCATTGCCGTGGAAAGCTACTCGAAACAATGCTGCCCATCCACGACGCTGCAAGCCTTTTGCAAACTGCGCAGCTTTTGGCACAAAATGGCGCTGAAGGACTACTCATTTCCGGCGGCTCCACTGCGGCGGGCAATGTGCCAATTGAAACTTTTTTGCACGTTTTTCCGCAGATTCACAAACTGGGACTAAAGATTGTGCTTCACACTGGTTTTGTAAATGAAGTGCTTGCCAAAAAAATCGCGCAATTACCTGTTTATAAAATACTTATCGACGTCATAGCGGATGACAATGTGGCGCGTGAAGTTTTCAATTTGCGTGATGGATTAACTTGTGTGCGAAATTCCATGAATTATCTCGCATCAACAGGTAAACATATTGTCCCGCACATACTTATCGGGCTTTCGGGCGAAAACGGTGCCGAATTTGAAGCCATCGAAATGGCTGCGAACTTGCACTCACCTCTGGTTATTTTTATCTTTCACATGCCGCACATAGCTTTGCGCAATGCCCAAAAAATCTCGATTAATTATGCCGCAAAGTTGTTTGCTGCCGCGCGCAACTTAATGCCATGCACAGAGTTTAGTTTGGGTTGCGCTGTTCCGCCCGGCAGCTTTCGGCACGATGTTGAGAAGCTGGCGATGAAATGTGGCTTTTCGCGAATTGCGGCGCCCACGGAATTTGCCCGTGCTTATGCCGAGCATATTCAGCTAGTGCCGCTCGAGCGCGCCACATGTTGTTGCTTTTAGCCGCAACTGCGAAAGTACGAGTTTTGAGCTGATGCGCATAGAAATTGTGCCGGCGAGGTCAAAAAGTTGATGAAAACTCACATTTCCCCGCCGCAAATATTGTTAAATGCAGGCAGCATAACTGCTAAAGTGCATGCTTGCATGTTTGAAAACACACCACTGCGTGCGCGTGTGTGGCAACAAAAAAGGGCGAACTGTTATAGTTCGCCCAAAGTGGAGATTGTGCAGAAGAAGCCGAAATGTGGAAGCACATGATGCAGAGGGTGTTAGCCAAGCTTCTCGGAAAGATATTTATCCAAGCCACCTGCATCGAGTATGCCTTCGACAAGCGGCGGGAAAGGATTGTAAGCAAATTGTGCGTGCTCGGTGATGATAAGCCCTGCGGCGCGGTCGATGGTAACCTTTTCGCCTGCAGAAATCGCACGTGCCGCTTCGGGATGAGAAATTGCCAATAGTCCGAAATTTATGGCATTACGGAAGAAAATACGTGAGAACGATTCTGCCACAAGGGCACCTACACCAGCATGCCTGAGGCATTCGGCGGCTTGCTCACGCGATGAGCCACAGCCAAAATTTTTACCCGCAACAATCACATCGCCGGGCGAGACTTTTTTGTAAAACTCGGTATCGATATCTTCCATTGCGTGCTTTGCCATGTCTTCGGGCGAAAGCTGCTGGTAGGTATATTTGCCCGGATAAATAACATCAGTATTGACATTGTCGCCGAACTTGTGCGCCTTGCCTTCGAGAATCATTTTTCCCTCCCTATGGTTTTGTGCGGTTTATCCAAAATTTATGATAATCGCGCTTTTTACACGCGCTTGCCAATAATAAACTCAATTTTTGTAGAAGGTTCAACAGAAAATTGTGAGTGCGAAGATTTTTACGTTTCTTTTTTTCCTTGCGCCCAACCGTGTGGATTTTTGCGTGCCGTCGGCAAAAAATTACGCATGTATCGTATTTCGACATCAAGTGCATTTTGAAAATCTTCGGGGTGCACGAGTTCGAAAAGTGCACTAGCTTGGGGCGAGCGGTTTTCTAAAATTTCGAACTCATCCATCAAAATCGGGGCAAGTTTTTGCGCTACATCGGTAAGCACAACAAGCTTTTTGAAATCGTTTATTTTTTGAGCCACAAAATCGAGGTTTTCGATGTTCGATGGTTGCAACACTTGCGGCTTCAGTTTTGAAAAATCAAAAATGCCGAAGTAGAAGCCGCCTGCGCGTGCATCGGTGGCAACGGCAACAGGCACATCGCAACGTTTGTGTGCGGCGGCAAAGCCCAAAAGACTGTCAACTGGCGCAATGGGCACCGCACGAACGGCACAAATGCCATGCAAAAAACCAAGCCCCACGCGCAAACCCGTGTATGAACCGGGTCCTGCCGAATAGACAAACGCAGTCACATCCGTAAGCTCAATTTGCGCCGCATCAATAACTTGCGCAAAAAAATGCGGCAACAGCTCGGCATGCTTTCGGGGCGCATGGACGGTTTGTTCGAAAATACTGCCGTTATGTCGCAGTGCAACCGAAAGCCAATCTGTGGAAGTATCTATCGCTATTGCAGTTAATTGATTTTCCATTTGGTGAATATCTGCTTTGCGCATGACAATTTGTTTTGTTTTGGTGGCGCACGATAACGAATTTCACGTTTAAAGCAAGCTGATTCTTGATCTGCACGCGTATTTCCCGCAATGCTTTAGACAATTTTGTCGTCAAGGCTTATGCATTATTTTTTAATATGCGTATGATGATGTTCAACGCAACTACAGATATCACATTAGGTTCAAATAAAAATGCATGCATCAAATAAAAAGTGTATATTAGTAGAAAGGAGGTTTTGCATGCGCCCTATAGATTATCTGGAACGGTTATCTTTTGTACGCGCGGGCGGCTCCGACGCCGAAAAACGTGCCGCCGACAGCATTTTTGGCTGGATTGCCGAAATGGGTGTGGACGTGCAACAAGAACTTTTTCCGGTTCTCACTTTTTCCGACATGGTTGGCGAAATGATGCCAATCGATAGTAACATTAAATCGTTTCACATTAGCCCCGTTGGGCTTGCGGCAAACTGCGAGAACCTCGAAGGCGAGGTATATTTGCTCACGGCTGCAGAGGCGAAACTTGCTGATGTGCAAGAGCTTACTGGTAAAATTGTTTTTCTTGCACAGTATCCGCGCTACTCTTGGATAGAGCTTTGTGTGCGTGCAGGCGCTAAAGCGATGATCTGTGTTGTTGATGACACAAAGGAACGCGCGTATGCTAAGCTATCTCAAACTGCTGCAAGGGAATTCGGAGAAAAACTGCCTATTGCGACGATTGCCTATCATTATGCTATAAATCTAGTGCGCTCAGATGTGCGACGTGTGAGTATTTCATTGTCGCAAAAGAAGTTTTACGGGCAGTCTGTGAACGTTGTGGCGCAAATTGAAGGTTCAACTGCGCGCCAGATTATTTTTACCGCGCACCTCGACAGCACACCTTGTAGCCCAGGTGCCCAGGATAATGCCGCCGGTAGTGCCGAACTTTTGCATTTAATCTCGCTTCTGCGCGGAAAAAAATTCCGCCGCACGCTGAAATTCGTTTTTTGTGGTGCCGAAGAAATGGGGCTTTTGGGCAGTAAAGCGTTCTCGTCCGAGCACATAGCCGAGTTGGACCGCACAGATCTCGTTATTAATCTCGACATAGGTGGAGATCCATTCACAAACATTTTTATCAAGGCAACGGGATCACCAGAACTTGCAACATTCGCAAGATCAATGTGTTATGCACACGGTTTTGGGGCTTCGATAAAAGAAGACATATATTCGTCCGACAATATGCCTTTCGCAAAACACGGTGTGCCGTCGCTGTCCATAGCGCGTGGTGGCGTTGATGGGCGTGGTCATTCACCATACGATTCTGCCGATCGCTGTGCCGATAGAGCACTTGCCGAACTCGTTCGCTGCACGCAAGTTATAACAGAATTTGTTGCCGATTCAAAAATTTTACCGTTCCCACGCGAGATCTCAGATCTGATTCGTAGAAAAGTGGAGAATTACTTCGACGAGCGGAAATAAACAGTCATTTGCAAAGTAAAACTTAGTTTGCAACTGAAATTAACGCGAATGTGTGCGTGTAATTTTGCAAAATCATTTGCTTTTGCTCAAAATGTGGGGCTGCTTAACCAAATTGTGCCCACATTTAGGGCAAACTTTTACTATCTTTTTGCTTTTCTTTGTGTTAGCGGCGCTTTGCATGAAACCTGAGGCAAAAATGCCCGCTAAGATAGCAAACATAGTTACACCCAGAAGCGAAATGAGCGAAGCCATGAGTTTGCCAACAGGTGTAATTGGGAATATATCGCCGTAACTCACTGTAGTGAGCGTAGATATGCCCCACCACATTGCATCTAGGATAGACGAAAATTTGTCGGGTTGTGCAGTATTTTCCACGTGGTACATTATACTCGAAAAGAATATATCGAACACAACAATGCAAAAAGCGATGACGCCAAATTCACCACGCTTTAGACGGAATACGGTTATAATGCGTTGCATCGCCATGGAATAGCGCGCAATTTTCAATAGGCGCACTACTCTAAAAAGGCGCAAAATATGCATAACACGTAGGTCGAGATTGATAAACAGAGGCAAATAGAAAGGAATTATAGCAATAAGATCTATTATAGAATGAAATGTTGTCGCGTAACGCAACCTGCCGAGAATAGGATGAGAGAATTTTCGCATGGATGTTACTGACCAAAGCCTTATAACATATTCAATTGTGAAGACGAATACACAAAAAGTGTCGAGCTGTTCTATTACATGACCGTAAATATTACTAACTGCGGGTACGGTCTCGAAAACCACCGCGCTCACGTTTATTAAGATAAGTATAGTTATAAAATCATCCCAAACGTGGCTCCAAAAATCGTTCGGATGAGCTTTATCGAGCAAATAGAACGTGCGTTTTTTTATTTTTTCAAACAAACTGCCCCCTTTGCAACTAAATAAGCATAAGCATTTTATGCCATTTGGCGGTATTTTACGTGCCGCGATTTTCGGCGCAAGCTACTTGAGAATGGCAATCGGCACACCATGCGCGGGCAAATCTATGCCCAAAACTGTGGCTATTGTTGCGCCCATGTCGGCAAAAGTGGCACGTGTGCCGAAATTTATGGGGTTCACACGCTCGCCGTAAATGAGCAATGGCACACGCTCGCGCGTGTGGTCGCTGCCCGAATGAGTGGGATCGTTGCCGTGGTCGGCGGTTATGAAAAGCACATCGTCAGAGTTCATCGCATTCGTAATACGCGGTAATGCGTCATCAAACACGCGTAAAGCTTTTGCAAAGCCCACTGTATCACGACGATGCCCAAATTTCATGTCGAAATCCACGAGGTTTACGAGCAAAAGCCCATTGCGCGATTTGGAAATGTGTTCGATGAGCAGCTCAATGCCCTGTTCGTTACTTTCGGTAACGTGATGTTCGGTAATGCCATCACCGGCGTAAAGGTCGAAGATTTTGCCGAGTGCTACTACAGGCAAATTTGCTTCCAATGCTATGCGCAACACCGTTTTACCATTTGGCGGCAACGAAAAATCATGCCGATGCGGCGTGCGAAAATAATTGCCCGATTCACCATCGAACGGGCGTGCTATAACGCGTGCTACTGCATGCTCCCCGTCGAGAATATTGCGTGCAATGCGACACCACTCATAAAGCGTCTCCAGTGGCACAATTTTTTCGTGCGCCGCAATTTGAAACACGCTATCCGCGGAAGTATATACGATTGGGTAGGTTGTGCGCACGTGCTCATCTCCGAGCCTATCGATTATTTCGGTGCCCGAAGCGGCGGCATTGAATAGAGTTTTGCGCCCTATGGCTTCCTCGAAGCGGGTAATAATCTCTGCTGGAAAACCGTGTGGATAAGTTGGGAATGGCTTTTCGACAACAAGCCCCGCAAGTTCCCAATGACCGGACGTCGAATCCTTGCCTGACGATATCTCAGTTAGTCTGCCGTGTGCGGCAAGTGGTGTGCGATTTGGCGACATGCCCTCTATCGGCACAGCATTGGAAATGCCCAAAGCCCATAGATTTCGCCAAAAAATTCCACCAAGCTTTTCGGCGATATGCTGCAATGTAGCTGCACCAAAATCACCATACTTGTCTGCATCGGGCGCATTGCCAATGCCAACGCCATCGAGAATTATCACTATCGCACGCATATTGCCCCCCGTTTTGCTTTTTTTCAAAATAACCTAAAGTTCTGCCAAACACAAACTTTTTGTAACCAGTGCAGTTGCAGTGCTTTGATGCGATTTTTGAGCACTTATTTTCGATTAGTCCACTCGATTTAGTTGATTTTTTTCCAGCCTTGTGTTTTCGATAGGGCATGAGGAATTTTGCGCACATTTTATTTACAGCGCTAAAATGTTGTCTAGCAGCAATTTTTTCGCCAAAACTTCGCCAAAAACAGATACTATTTTTTTCCAGCAGCATTTGTAGTTTCGCGCTGAGAAAACACAGATTTTGATGACCGCCAATTTCGCGCATTAAACAGATATTTAGTGTAAGCACAATGCCGACACCAAAAAACGCACCATTTTACAGTTAATGGGTTTGTGCTGTGTGAACGATGTAAGAATTAAATATCGATGGATTCGGAAGAGTGAGCTGTCGATAAATTGTTGCCACGCAAAATTCCGCGCCGACTGCGGTTTTCTATGAAGCTTAGGATGTCATCTACTTCGGCACAAGGCGGAAGTTCACGAATTTTTTCGATAGCAGTTTCGAGTGAAAGACCGCTACGGCATAAATATATGGTTGCCTTGTGTATAGCATCTATGGCACGACGATTGAAGTTTTTGCGACGCAAGCCTACTCGATTAATATCTATCACCTGTGCAGGCACGCCCGCCACAAGCGCAAAAGGCAAAATATCTTGGCGCACAAGTGATGATGCACCTATCATGCTATATGATCCGATGTGGATAAACTGATGCAGCGCCGATACACCACCAACGGTAACGTTATCGCCCACAACCACATGCCCTGCAAGATGAGCCGAATTGGCAAAAATGTTCCCGTCGCCAATCTGGCAATCGTGCGCAAAGTGAACATATGCCATAATTAAATTGCCGTTGCCAATTGATGTTATGCCACCACCGCCAGGGGTGCCCCTGTGTATGCACACAAATTCGCGAATTGTATTGTTTTTGCCAATCACGAGTTTGGTTGGCTCGCCTGCGTATTTGAGATCCTGCGGCGCGAGACCAATTGAACAGTGATTGAAAACTTTCGTGCCTTCGCCAATTGTGGTGTCGCCATCGATTAGCGTAAATGGTCCTATACATACGTTATCTTTGAGCACCACGCCATCATTTACGATGGTGTTTTCGGCGATTGTTACGTTATCGCCTATCTGAGCAGTAGCGCCGATTTTTGCGCCTGCAGCTATGCATACATTGTTGCCAATTTGTGCTAGCGGAGATATATCTGCCGATGGATGGATGTTATTTTTCATGCCTATAAAAATATGCGCGCTGCTTAAAATTGCAAGTGAAATTATCGCTGCTTGTGTGCTACATCATGCTAACCAATCAATTAACATATCTTTCGCGCGTTTTCCGTTGATATTTTCGGCGTGCTGCAAGGTTATGTTGAACATTTGCGGACCAAATGCAATTTCCTTTGTGCTTATTAGATCAACGCCAATAGCAGCAGAAATTTGGTGATTATTTTTTAAATCATTGCAAAAACTAGTACCGCACACAAGCAATGCAAATGGTTCAATTTTTATGGCACATTGAAAAGGTACCACATTTTTAACCTAGCGCAAATTGCTCGCGGAGCACTACGATATTGCCCAAACACATTGTCGCAAATAGACTTTTGCCAATGGCACAATAATGTTAATAGTGTGTTGATAATATGTTTGCGCGCCGTGAATCTATTGTGGAAAGATTTTGCCCTGTTGGCAGCGCTGGTTTTTATACACACTAGCTCAACAATTAATCAACAGGCTAACTTATTTACTTTCTTTGCTTTATTCCTTTTTCAACACTATCAACAGCATAAGTAGTATTGGTATTTTAAATTTTTTATTTAATTTAAAAAAACCATACTACTCTCTGACATGTCAGAGATTTTTTTGCCATTTATCAAAAACTTCAGCGATGAACGTCCCCATATATTCGCACACTGCTTCGGCATATTGCGTTGCAAGCTCGGGTTCGATGCGTGGTGCACCCTCGTTTTTGTGATAGAGCAAAATAGGTGATGCGTTCGGAAACACATAGGTGCCCTCACGTACCAAAAAGCTCTCTACCTTTGGCAAGTGTTGCGGAAAACATAAACTTGCATCTGCTGCCAAAACCATTGCCGTTTCATCGATGCCAGCATGTCCACCACGTTCACCGAAGATTTTTGTGGTTATTTCTTCGCAAAATTGCCACCAATGGATAACAAGCGTTTTGCCGCCAGTTTTGTGCCATGTTTTTCGCGCTGCCGCCTCGAGTTGGTCGTAATGACCACCGTGCCCGTTGATGACCACCACTTTCGAAAAGCCAGCAAAATGTAGTGAGCAAATTATATCGCTAACATATAATGCAAATGCTTCAGGTGATACCGAAAGTGAACCTGCATATGGCAAAAGCGTGCGCGTTATGCCATAGTTCACTGTGGGCGCTATTATGAAATTGTTGCGCTTGGCAAGCCTTTCGCAGATGAGTTCGGGTATAGTTATGTCGGTGCCCAAATGCGTGCAACCGTGTGCCTCTACGGTGCCCACAGGCAACAACACTGTGTCGATCACATCGGGCACAAGTGCCGAAAAATCGAAATGTGATAAGCGTGAAAGATGATGTTCCATTTATCCTCGCTTGTAAATTTGCTTTGAAAAGTATGCTCTGTAGATAAATTATTAGTTTCGAATGTATCGAGAAGAAAAATGTTTATTGAAAGACTCGAAATATACGGTTTCAAATCCTTTGCCCAGAAAACAGATGTGATTTTGGGTAGCGGACTTTGCACGGTCATGGGTCCTAATGGATGCGGCAAAAGCAATATACTCGAAGCCATACGTTGGGCTGTGGGCGAACAGAAATTATCACTTTTGCGCAGCAATTTGCTCGAAGACGTGATTTTCAAAGGCTCGGCAGGGCTAAAACCCACAAACTATGCCGAAGTTTCGGTGGAAATTGCCGAAGCACGTGGACTTTTGCCTCACGACCCAAATGCCGATCGCATCCGCATAACACGCAAAGCTTTCCGCGACGGAGAAAGTGAGTTTTTCATAAATGGTATTAAAGTGCGCCTTAAAGACATACGTTCGATATTATCGCAAGTGGGTCTTGGTGATGTAGGTTATGCGGTTATCGAACAGGCTATGATAGAACGGATACTTGGCGGCACCACTGAAGACAGACGTTCGCTTTTTGAGCAGGCTGCCGGTATTGCAAAATATAAAGCTGACAAAGCAGCCACCGAACAAAAGCTGCGCGCCACTCAAGAAGATCTCACCCGACTCGAAGACATATTGCGCGAGGTTGAAGCTCAAGAGGCAACACTTAAGCGTCAGGTGAATAAAGTTAAGCGTTACAAAAAGTTACTCGAGAAAAAGCGAGAACTGGAGCTGGAGCTTATCGCGGGAAGGCTCGCGGATATTAACGACAAGGAAACCTTTCTTGCAGAAGAGCAAAAGCTTTTTGAGAACAGCTTACTCGAAATTGCTACAGCACTTTCGGAAGTGCGTGCAAAACTGCAAAGTGAAAATGCAAAAAGCGATGAACTCGAAACACGACGCAATAAACTCACCGAAGAAATTCGTGTGCTCACCGGCGAAATTGCCGACCGCGAACGCAGAAGCGCTGTTTTCAAAGAACGCATAACATCTTGCGAGAAAACAAGATCTGATGCATCTGCACAGATGGAAAATTTGGATGGTGCAGTGCAAAAGGCATCTGCCGACATCCAAAGAATATCTGCTGCAGTGGCGGTGAACGAACGCAACCGCGATGCCATAAAAGAGCAAATAAAACTGCTCGAAACTGAACTGGCACAAATCGATAAACAATTCATCGACCAGCGCGGCAAAAAGACTGCCATACAAGGAATTTTAGATAACATTCGTAGTTCACGTGCCGACTTGGAAAACAAGATTGGCTTTGGCGAGGCAGAGATAAAAAAAATTGCCGAACGCGTTCAAAAACTCATATCCGATAAAAGTTTAGCCGAAAAACGCGTGGAAGAGTTTGAGGCAAAGATAATCGAAAATCGCACTACAAAAGAGCATTTGCGCGAAAAGCTTGAGCGATACGAAACGCGTCGTGAGGAACTTCGCGCAGAGCTTACCGAAACGCGCAAGCAAATGGAAAAACTGGACGCTGGTCTTTCGGAGAAGCGCCAGGAAAAATCTTCGCTTTCGGGTAGGGCACACGAACTTTCGGGAATAATTTCACGCGGCGAAGACGTGGGCAAAGGCGTTGCCGATCTCGTTAAAAAGGCACAGCAATTTGGTTTTGTGGGCATACTTGCCGATATGATCGACTTGCCCGAAGAACATTTGACACTCGTGGAACGATTTTTGGGAGCACGTGCAAATTTCATCATTGCCGAAAAACTTGCCGACGCGCTTGCCGCAGCCGAAACTTTGCCAAATAATGTTGGCGAAGTGGGCTTCATTGTTCTCGATGAATTGGAACCGTCGGAAAGCATTTTACCGCTTGGAATTACCGTAAAAGATGCGCGACTTCGCACTTTTTTTGCAGGCATCGATGTGTTTTCGCCCGAAAGTGCCGATGCCGGAAAAACTTATGTTTCCGCAGATGGCAAATTTTTGCGCCGACGTGGTGAACTTATTGTCACCATGGGTAAACCTAAGCCGGGCGCCATTGCATTGAGAAATCAACTCAAGAAACTTTTGGCGCAAATCGATGAACTGCAAATAGATATTTCAGAAAGAGAGAGTGCCCGCGCGAAAATTTTCGATCATCTGCGTCAAACCGAATCTTCTGTGAACGAAGTCGAAGGCACGATTAAGAGCGAAACGCAAAAGCTCGTAACTGCTCAAAACGAAAGTGCTTGGCTCGATGCCCAAAAAAATACTGCCGAACGCGCAGTTCGCGAAAGTATTGCCAACGTTGATGATCTGAATGAGCAGATTGAAAAACGCAAAGCTTCCATTGTTGAATGGCAGGCAAAGCTTGCTGAAGTGAAGGAACGTTTTTTTGAGAATTCTACTGCGATGGAAAGCATCGATGCGGCAATGGAAGAGCTGACAAAACAACGGCGTGTTATCGACAGTGACCTTGCAGCGCGGCAAATTTCGGCTGTTAGCGTGGACGGTGAGATTCGTAATGCGAACAATGAGCTTACGCGTTTGCGCGCCACAGTTACCGATGCAACGCGCCGACATGAACAGGCTGCCCGTTCGCTTGCCGATGCCACCACTACACTCGAGAATGCCCGCCGCGAAATCGATACTTTGCACGCGGAAATTCAAGAAAAATATGAGCGGCACAGTTTGCTCGAGCAGAACGAACGCGAAATTCACAGTGCTGTTGATGAGGCTAAAACTGCCGCCTCACAGTTCAAACGGGCAGAAACCGAGCTACTCCACAATCGCGACGAGAAAACCGCAGCCCTTGCCGACATTCGAAGTCGAATTGCTGCTTTGCGCGCATCGTATGAGCAAATTGTTCAGCTTGCCCGCCAAGACCTAGACGCCATACCAGAACCATCCCGTTTTGCCGATGAGACTCGGGAAAACGCTGTTGCCGAAGGGATTAAATCTGTTCGCACTTCCATCGACTCGCACGGTCCTGTGAACATGGAAGCTGAGGAACAACATGCCGAAGTGCAAGCGCGCCTTGAGTTTTTGATTGGACAAAAACAGGATATTGTCGAATCAGTGCTCGATTTGCGCCAGACTATTGCCCGCCTCGATGGCGAGGCACGCAGGCTTTTTTGCGAAACTTTTGCACGTGCTCAGGAAAAATTCTGCGAAGTTTTCAAAGAACTTTTCATCGATGGCGAGGCGGAACTGAACATGGAAAACCCCGATTCACCACTCGATACCGATATTGCAATATCGGTACGTCCTGCGGGCAAACGTGCACTATCGCTTACGCAACTTTCGGCGGGAGAGAAGGCGCTCACTTCGCTTGCACTTTTGTTTGGACTATATTTAGTAAAGCCTTCGCCGTTCTGTCTGATGGACGAAGTCGATGCACCGCTTGATGATGCAAATGTCGAACGCTTTTTGCACTTGGTTCGAAAATTTGCTGAAGACATACAATTTATTGTTGTTTCGCACAACAAACGTACGCTCGAAAAAGCTGATTATCTCTATGGTGTTTCTATGGAAAATGATGGTGTATCGAGAGTTGTGTCTATTAAGATGAGCGATTTGCGCCTTGATTTGCGCTAACATCGCGTTGTGTGTTCAATTTTAATAATTGCTTTGCCGAACAAAATATGAAGAAACTCGTTTTTATACTTATGCTTTTCTGCTTGTGTGCGCTGTTTGTTGGAGGCTGCGCAAAACGCATAGCGCCAGATGGTGGACCAAAAGATTTGCGCCCACCAAATTTGGTAACCATAAGCCCTGCACACAATTCAACAACCGTGCCCACAAATACAACTATAGAACTCGTTTTTGATGAACCGATTAGCGCAAATGAGGCTGCAATTATTGTTTTTCCGCACGATGAAAACTTTGACAAAAAATTTTCACGAAAAAAAGTGCAGCTTGTTCCAAAGAAACCTCTGGAAACAAATCAAACATATAGCGTTATTATTACAACTAAATTTGCCGATTGGCAGAAAAACACTTTAGCGCAGCCGCAAGTTTACGCTTTTTCTACATCAAGCACTTTGGATACCATGCATATTACCGGAAAAGTGTTTGCTGGCACATCTTTTGCCGCCGCAAAGGGAGCAATTGTCTTGGCGTATGATAGCGACGACATATCGCGCTATCCTGTGGGCATTGCTTTTTGTGACACCTTCGGCGCATTTGTGATGCAAAACTTGACCACATCGCCTAAGTTGCTTTTGGCATTTACTGGTATCGGTTCAAAACTCGACCTTGCACTTGCAAAGGCTTGCGCCATAGCTAATGATTTCATATCTCCCCAAAATGCGGAAACTGCGGAGCTTTTGCTTTTCGAGATAGATACTTTACCACCGCAAATAGCCAGTGAAAAATATGAAAACGGTATTGGTAAAATTAAGTGCGACGAGAAGTTAATTGTGAATGGCACGCATGAGCTTGTATGGATTTCGCAATCAGATTCCACAACTGTAAATGTTTTATTTTCGGCACTTAAAGATAGCATCGAACTTTGCGATCGAAATGGTAATTGTGCATATCGAAAGTTAACTGTGCCCAAAACCCAGTTTGTCGATACTTTTCCGCCGCAATTGCGATTGGCAAAGAAGCTCGATAAAGCATCAATGTTTCCGTTAACAGTCGAGATCGACGAGCCAGTGCGTGGCAATTTATCTGTTGGCTCCACGCGTCCTAATCGGCAAGTTGTTGTGCGACAAGTTAATACAACGACATTTTCTATAGAATGCGACAATGAGAAGATATTTGGAGATACTCTCGTGATAACCACGACACAGCTTGTGGATTTTGCGGGCAACAATGGTGCTGACAGCGTGAAAATTGCAATTGCTCAGGATGATCGCGGCAGTATAGAGCTTTTGGCGCAAAAAAAATGCGAGCGTGAACGTATTGCCATCGTGGGACCGACGCAGTTTTTTACGGATCCGAGCGATGAAGTTTCGTCACATAAGTTGCCTGCGGGCGAATATTTGCTATATCGTTTTTGCGACACGAACGGCAACGGTAATCTCGATGCTGGAAAAATCGCATTTAACCCACCACGAATTGTAACACGTTGTGAGCGCTTCGAATTTTTTGAAAAAAAAGTTTCTATTCGTGAAGGTTGGAGCACAGACATTGACTGGAAATAGAAACATTTTCATAGTTGCTGCAGAGCACTCTGCCGATTTGCACGGTTCACACCTTGTGCGCGAAATTACTGCACAGCTGCCCGATGCACAGATATGGGGCGCCGGTGGTGAGCTTATGCGCGCTATGGGCGTTCGCACACTTGTGGATGTGCACGAACTTTCGGTTATGGGTTTTACCGACGTGTTGCGCCAATTGCCGCGTTTGGAGAGGATTTTTCGCTATTTGCTTGGCGAGTGCGAGCGGCAAAAACCAGCGCTAGCTATTCTCATTGACTACCCAGGTTTTAATTTGCGCCTTGCACGCGCACTGAAGCAGAGGCAGATACGTGTGGGCTATTATATTTCGCCACAGCTATGGGCTTGGCGAGAAGGTCGCATTGAGAAAGTTCGCCGTTATGTCGATAAAATGGCGGTAATTTTGCCATTCGAGAAGGACTTTTACGCTGCACGAGGCATAGATGTCGAGTATGTTGGCAATCCTTTTGCCGAAATTGTGCAACCTGAGTGTTCACGCGAAAACT
Organism: uncultured bacterium; assembly: GCA_964443405.1. GTDB lineage: Bacteria > UBP14 > UBA6098 > B30-G16 > B30-G16 > CAYUDB01. Next base: position 25,993 of record CAYUDB010000004.1, read on the forward strand.
TCGAGCAACGTTTTGGTGCTGGGCGCAAACTTTTGCTATTGCCTGGCTCGCGCGATAAAGAAATACTGCGCACCTTGCCACTGATGAAACAAATTGTCGAGAAATTGCACGGTGATTTTTCTGTGCTGGTGGCGGCTGCTCAGGGAAAGGGCGCGTTGATAAAATCCTTGTGCCAATGCGGTGAAGTTTTCGAAGGTATGACTTATACCGCAATGCGATATTCAACTGCAGCGCTTGTTACCTCTGGCACTGCCACGCTTGAATGTCTCGTATCGCAGTTGCCGGCGGTGGTGCTTTACAAAATTGACGCATTGAGCTGGGCACTTGGACGCAATTTAATAAAGGTGCCACATATTGCGCTTGCAAATTTAATCTCTGGTGAACGCGTGTACACCGAACATATTCAAGATATAAACGTCGATGCTGTTGCTGCCGAAATTTCTACGCTGCTCTTTAATGATACTGCAAACGCAGATTTGCGAAATGTTTTAGCCGATAAAAAAGCCATTCTAAGCAAAGGTAATGCTGCGAAAAATGCCGCGCGCGTTTTTTGCGAGCTGATGAGGTGAAAATGAGACAAGTAATTTTTGCGTGTGTATTTGCTTTTTGTGCATGTCTTTTTGCACAAGGTGAGCCAGCTGTTTTTTTGCGCATGGGTGTTGGTGCCCGTGCAATTTCCATGGGCGAATGCGGTGTTACCGACTGCGACGCACCATATGCGGCTTTTTACAATCCTGCAGCAGTTTCGGAACATGGAAACGTAGAGTTTTCTGCAGGCAACAGATTTCTTGATCTCGATCGTCGTCAATTTTATGGTGCCATTGCTGCCGAAATCTCCGAAGGTGCTGGCATAGGTCTCACCTGGACTCACGCTGGCGTGTCGAACGTGGAGATGCGTGATAATGCCGGCAACCATGTTGGCACTGTAAACAACGGCAGTGACGCCATACACTTTGCCTTTGCCAAGCAGCTTGTGAAAAAATTGCACGCTGGCATCGGTGTGGAATATTTGCAAAGCTCTATTGAGGGCATGGCTTCGACTACTGTTGGTTTTGGTGCAGGACTGATCTACAAATTGCGCGAACCGAATTTAACTTTTGGTGCTTCAGTGCAGAATTTGCTCATGGAGTATTCTTGGAATTCAAATGAGCTTTTGGGCACGGGCACTTTGTCGGATGAAAAAATTCCTCTTGGTTACCGTGCTGGTGTTTCATATGCCACAAAAATCGGGCAAACTCTAATTAATGGCTGCACGGAAATCGAAGGTTACGATGGCAGTGACCCGAAGTTTCATATTGGTGTGCAATGCGCGCCACTTGAACAAATTGCCATTCGTGCTGGTTATGATGGCGAAAGCGTGACCTTAGGTGCAGGTGTTCGCACAAAAGTAGGCAAGTTTGCCATTGTCGGCATCGACTATGCTTTCAAGCCCGAAAAGCTTGGTTTGGCGCCGCAACACCTTATCGATCTCACTTTGGAATACTAATTGTTTCTTGCGAAACATCGCACTTAACTTTATGATATGCAATACGATATAGCAAAAAAACTGCTCAATTTTGGTGCAATTGTTGCACCAAATTTCGGCACACAGATGGCACAATACACCGATTTACTTATTCGGCACAATGCAGAATTTTCGCTGATGTCGTCGAATGAAACACGTTTTATCGGCGAGCGGCACCTGCCCGATTGTGCAGCATTTTTGCTACTGCACAAGGCACATGCAGGCGCCCGATTTTTAGATTACGGTTCTGGTGGCGGTTTCCCGGGCATAGTGCTTGCCGCTGCACAACCCACGTGCTCGTTTGTGCTAGCAGAATCCACCTCGCGAAAAACTGAGTTTTTGAAAATTTGCGTGCGTGAGCTTGCTCTCGATAATGTCGAAGTGTTTTTGGGTAGAGCAAATACGTATAACTTTGCACCAGCCTTTGATTACATCCTCATGCGCGCTGTTGGTCCTTTGCACCGAACCATCGATGATGCACTCAGAATTGCGCCTTTATCGTGCAAAGTTATTGTTTGGGCAGGACCAGATATTTTGGCGCAGCCAGAATACTGGCGCACGTTCGCGCAAAAACGCAAGGCACATTGTCACATTGCACAATATCCCGAAGGCTATATGGACAATTATTCCTACGCACTTGCCTGTTTTTCAAAAACTGGCGATACTGTTGAACAAAATTAATACAATGTGAATAAAAATTAACTGACAAAACACAAAGTTATTGTTTGTTGAGAAATGGACGAAAAATTTTACAAAAACGGAGTTAACTTTTCTTGCCGCGGCTGCGGTAAATGCTGCAGAATACCCGATGGTGTGGTTTATCTCACAGATGCGGATATACTGCGGCTTGCGAAGTTTTTTAGATGCGAAAGCCACGAGTTTTTGAAAAAATACACGCATCGCGATCAAAAATACCGTGTGCTCAACGATTTTCCAAATGGTGACTGTGTTTTCTATAAAGATGGACACGGTTGCATAGCCTACGAAGCTCGACCGTCGCAGTGCAGGTTTTTTCCATTTTGGGGGCATGTGATGCTCTCGCGTGCCACTTGGGATGACACTGCACAGGAATGTCCGGGCATGAACAGTGGCAAGCTATGGACTTACGATCAGATCGAAAAAATGCTCAGAGGCGATGACGAAAATGAGTGACGAAATTCAAAATTTTGGCGAGCGACTTGCCATTTATCCGGGCACATTCGACCCGGTTACATATGGACATCTCGATATCATCGAGCGCGCCTCGAAACTTTTCGACCGCGTTGTTGTGGCACTGGGCATAAATACGCAAAAACAACCATTGTTCCCAGATTCCGAACGCGCGGAACTTCTGTCGATGGCGATTCGTGAACGCGACCTTTCGAATGTGCAAGTGCGAACTTTTTCGGGTTTGCTCGCCCAATTTGCTCACGATATAGGCGCTATAGCCATAATTCGCGGCATGCGCGCGCTTTCCGATTTCGATTATGAATTTCAACTGGCGCTCACAAACCGCAAATTATTTCCGGGCGCCGAAACTGTTTTTCTTATGCCCAAAGAAACCTATGTTTACCTAAGTTCTTCAATGGTAAAGGTTATAGCGCAAAACGGTGGCGATGTATCTTATTTTGTGCCATCGTGCGTAGAGAAAGAATTGAAAAAAAAATTTGGAGGAAAATAATGAAAACCCACGCCAAGGTTACTATTGTAGCCATTTTTGTTCTCGCTATTGTTTTTGCAATAGCCGTGTTCTCTACCAAAATGATCTCTACAGCCACAGGCGGCGGCGCAAAAATACTCGACCGCTCCATTCTCGTCGTCGATGTTTCCAAAATGTACCCCGAAACTGTGCGCTTCGAATTCAACCCGTTCACCTTTGACCGCGAAATTTCTTTCTACAAGCTCATCACAGCTGTGCACAATGCAGCAACCGATAAAAACATTGATGCACTTGTAATTAAGGGCACAAGCACACTCGGGCTTTCACGAAACTGGGAACTCATCGAAGCCGTGGCGGCTGTGCGCAAAGCAGGTAAACCCGTTTATGCCTATTGCGATGGCGGGAATATTCCCACCATTTTGCTTGCAAAAAACTGCGACACCGTCTATGCCTCACCACTTGCATCATTTTACATTCCGGGTATTTCTATCAGCACGTTATATTTGAAGAAAACTTTCGATAAGCTCGGCATCGGCTTTGATGTCGTGCGCGCGGGCAACTACAAAAACGCTTTTGAAAGCTTCGTAAGCGAGAAAATGAGCACAGAGACCGCCGAAAGCTACGGCTTGCTTCTCGATGACATCTACAATGCCATACTTTCCGACTGGGCTGAATATTCGGGCACTACACCCGAAAGTTGTGCCACCATCATCGACCGCGCAATAATCGATGCTGATGAGGCAAAAGAACTTGGCATTGTCACTGAAATTGGTTACTGGAACGATTTCATCAACAAACTTTCTGAGGGCAATAAAAATCGCATTCTTAGCGTTACAAAATACGCAACGCGCATGAAAGAGCCAGAAACCGACGACAAAATACGCATAGCGCTTGTTACAGCATCGGGAAATATAACCATGGCAGCGGGCAAATTTGATTCGCAATCGTCGATAACGCCTGAGCGCTACGCAAAGATCATTCGCGAGCTTGCCGAAGATAGCCTCATCGACGCCATTGTTTTGCGCGTGGATAGCCCGGGTGGTTCTGCTGTCGCCTCCGACATCATTCATAACGCATTAATTTATGCACGCGATAAAAAAATGCTTGTTGTATCACAAGGTTCAGTGGCAGCTTCTGGTGGCTATTATCTGTCGATGCCTGCGAAGGAAATCTTTTCAACTCCATATACTATAACTGGTTCAATTGGTGTAATATCGCTTTTGCCTCATTTTGGTAAGCTGTACGAAAAAATTGGCGCCAACCCGCAAGTAGTCAAACGTGGTAAATATGCAGATATGTTATCTGGCTCACATCCTCTCACCGACGATGAACGCGCTATTTTTCAAGAATATACAAACCGCACATACGAAATTTTTGTTACAAAAACTGCTGAAGGCAGAGACACGACTTACGATTGGATTGACGAAATTGGGCAAGGCAGAGTATGGACAGGCGTTGCTGCAGAAAGTCTCTCGCTTGTGGACGGTATTTCATCTCTTTGGGCTACATTGAGATATGTCGAAGGCGAGCTTGGTGTTGAGGTTGGTAAGCATGCCACAATAATTGAGAAACCCAAAGCAGAAAGCTTCTTCGACATTGCTGCAGAAATGAACGCATCACTTCGCACATGGGTTTTGCCAAAGGCACTCGCGGAGCAGGCTGCCAATTATGAGTTTTTCGAGGCTGTCGCTGGTGAACCTATGTTCCTAATGCTCGAAAAAATCGACATAGACTAATTTTATATTGCTAAAAGTGGGTCTTGCGAAAAGAAAAACCTTGGTTCAAGACCCACAAACTCTTTCCCACGCTAAGTTGAACTGCGCCACAACGCAAAACCATAACGAACCACAGCAGATTATAGCAAAATGCGTGGTAGGTGATGCAGCGTTTCGGATTGACAAACAATCAAAATTCAAACAGGCATACCATGAGTGAGCAAAGACAGACAATTCACGAGTTTGATTTCAACCTGATTTGGGAGTATTTTATCTCGTTTGAAAGGCAGGGTCCCGGTAGCTTCGAAGCGACCATTAAGGCGCTGAATTTCATCGACAATCTTTCAAGAGAAGCGAAAATTGCCGATTTAGGTTGTGGTACTGGTGGGCAAACTATGATTTTAGCTCAAAACACAGAAGCAACCATTACAGCCCTGGATCTTTTTCCCGGTGCAATTGACAAACTTAACATAACTGCCGAAAAACTGGGTTTGCAGAACAGGGTAAAAGGCATTGTTGCCTCAATGGATGATTTGCCGTTTCAACATGGCGAATTTGACCTTATGTGGTCTGAAGGGGCTGTTGACAGCGTAGGTTTTGAAAAATGCCTGCGTTATTGGAAGAATTATCTTACAAGCGGCGGCTATTTTGCCGTAACAAACTTGACGTGGTTCACCGATGAGCGCCCAGATGAGCTTGAAAAATACTATCTTGCGGCGGTTCCTGAAATCGGAACGATGGGACATAATATTTCACTAATACAAAAAACAGGATATGTTCCCATTGCTGCTTTTGCACTACCCGAAAGTTGCTGGACTGACACCTATATTGCTCCGCAAGAGGCTGTAAGTGAAAGGTTTATGAAAAAATACGCTGGGAATAAGTCAGTTGAAGCTTTCATTTCGAATATTAGACATGAGGCAGAATTATATGCAAAATATAAGCAATATTATGGATACGTGTTTTATATTGGCAAAAAGTTGGAATGAGAGATGCGCAGTAAGTATTAGCTTAAAAGGCGGATAGCTTTGTTGCAAAGTGAACATTGGTGCTTAGTGAACGATTTTGCGGCACAAGCTCTTGCCTGTGCGAGGTGAGCATTTAAGCTCATTCGCTTTTCACTTGACGTATAACTTCCAGCTACCACATTAGATAGCAGCACAGTGCCAAGGACAAATCTCTTGGTTTTACTGTGTAATAGTTGCTATTAAACGGAGGCATGTATGCGTGCTTTTTTCTCGCTGCTGATTATAATGCTTTGTACCTTAGCATGTTATGCTGACGAGCTTTTTGTGGATTTTGTTTTTTCGCCCGCAGAGTTCACCCTAAACGAGCACAACGGACAGCTTTCTATCACATCGTCGCGCACTTATTATGCGGGCATGCCAGGCGCACCTGCATGGGTGGAAATGCCTGTGAATGTTTTACTTCCACCCAATACTCGCGCCAAAAATGCACGAATTGTGCACATTGAACGTGAGCTTTTCGCCACAGAAACCGAGTTGGCGCCATTTATGCCACCTGCTATTTTGCCACTACCCGGTTTTGAACCAAAAATAACACCCGCCTTGCATGATGCACAAGCTTATGCACTTGATGAACTTATGCCGAGAGAGGATTTGATTTATGCGGGCATTGGCAATTTATCGGGCTATTCGATTGGTGCATTAATCTTACGTCCTATTTCGATAAATCCTTATCGGAAAGAGATTTGGCTCACCACAAAACTGACTGTTGCGCTGGAGTATGAAAAGGCTCAAATCGAGCGTCCACGTGTGCGGTCACCGCAAAGTGCGCTCACAATAGAAAAGCTAGTAAAAACCAGTGTCTATAACCCGCAATCTGTTGATTTATATAGAAATATCTGTCCGCTGGATGCAGGCGAGCCCGATTATCTGGTCATCGCGCCTAGCGCTGTTTTCGCGCCACGAGATACGATAACTCGTTTTTTATTGTCGCTTCGCCGACAAGGCTGGCACGATACACTTGTAACTGTTCCCGAGATCTTGCTCACCTATTCCGGTGTTGATAATGCCGAAAAAATACGTAACTGTGTGAAAGACTTTTGGTTAACGCATGGTATAGCGAATGTAGTTTTTTTAGGTGACGGCACCATTTTGACTTGCAGACATGCCTATGCAATGACAAGCGATGCAGGATTTTATGATGATGAAGACGAAATACCATGCGATTTATATTTTGCAGATCTCGATGGAAACTGGAATTTAAACGCGAACTCAATTTATGGTGAGGTTGCAGATTCTGTTGATTTATATATGGACGTACTGATTGGGCGAGTTGCATTTAGCAATGCAGATGGATTTGGAGGATTTTTGAGAAAATATATCACTTATGTCGAAAATCCGCCTATTGCGTTTGGTTCGGAGATGTTAAACTCGGCTATGGTGCTATGGACAGATCCGTTCACTGATGGCGGTGTTGCGAAGGATATGCTCGCCGCTGAATGTTTGCCGCCGTATTTTTCGCTCTCCCGAGCTTATCAAACGCTTGGCACAGGAGGAGTTAGTAATTTCATTTTGGAAATGAATACCGGTTATAACGCTATCAACCATTCTGGGCATGCATCCTATCAATCGATAGGCGTTGGCGAACATTCATATATCTATCGTGATGGGGCAAGCGCACTTACAAACTTTCCGCGATGTGGGGTTATGTATTCTATAGGCTGTTGGCCCGCAGCTTTCGATTACGACTGTATTGCAAAACGTCTTGTTGCCAATTCAAACGGAGGTGTTGTCGCTTTCGTAGGAAATTCGCGCTATGGATGGGGCAGCCCCGGCAATCCTGGCTATGGATATTCAGAATATTTTGATCGTGCATTTTGGCAAACAATTTTTCACACTCAACCAAATGTTGGTTTTGCACTTGCTGCTATAAAAACACATTTCGCTCCATTTGCGCGATGGCAAAATGTTTGGCGATGGAAAGAATATGAGTTGTCACTTTTAGGCGAACCTTCCATGATATTTTGGAACGGCACGCCTCTCACTACTTCGCTATCGTTGCCCACCATCATGCCAGCAAGTGGCGCAAACATCGACATTGCCTATGAAGGCGAGTTCTGCGCTACAGCCATACAAGATGGAGAGATTATTGGGCGAATTTGTGGAGAACATTATGCCTCACTTTGGGTTATGCCTGTAACCTCGTCTGCAGTTGAAATAAGTGTGCATGGAATTTCGGGTGAAAAAACACTTATTATTGATACAATAATCGTCAGTGGTGGCACTGTCCATAATATTTCAATGGATAATTATGAGCCACAAACGTTTACATCTGGTACGTTATTTTTGGAAATAAATGCTCAAATTCGTAATAATGCAGCAATTGATGCTACAATCGATATGTCGCCTCGCTTAACCCATGGTGGCACAATAACTTCTTGGAGTTGCCGCACTCGCACACTCGCACCTGCAGAAACGGCAACTGTCGCTTTGCAAGTCGCACTATCGTCCGCTGATGAGCGCATAGTGACTGGCTCACTCGACGTTACATGTGCAGGACATCGTTTTCCGTTAAATTTTGCCGTAACTGCTGTTTCCCCAAGACTTTCTGTAAGAGAACTGCGTCTTTTTTCACCAGGGTGTCTCGCCCACAATTTCGCCGAATGGTCGGTTGCTTACTCTGGCGCACGCGTGCAAATTGAAAACACCGGCACGCTAACTTATAATGGCACAACGCATTTCGAATGTGCGCCACTGGGTTTAAGCATCGACCGCACAGTGAGCTTGCCAATTGGCACAACAGACATTTCCCTTGGTAGCTTGGTTTTTCCGGCGGGAACATTGCCCGATATGCTGCCTTTGATTTGCACTTTTTCCGAGCAATGCGACACGTTTTGGATTTCGGTGGGTGCTGGCACTTTTTACGCAAGCGCAGAAATCGATGAAGGTTTTACATTTACGGGTGATTGGCACACCACTGCCGATGATGCCTTCACCGGAGACCACGCCTTTCGTTGCGCACGCGCCACTGGTATGTACGCACCGTTTGCTAACGCTATGCTATCTACACCGGAAATTATTATAGGCGAGCAAGCATTTCTTGAGTTTGTAATGCGCTATACAGTAACAACTTATGGTTCCGATGGCGTGCATGTGCTTGCTATTCGCCTCGACGAGCCCGACACTGTTCACCTTGATTACATTGGTTCGGGTGGAGCACTAGGACTTTTGAACTTCGAAACCGGTTGGACTAACTGGTTGTATTCTATCCCATTTCCACCACGCGCTAGAATAAAAATAGCGTTTTGTTTCACATCGGATGGTGCGGATGAGGCTCAGGGCTTCTTTATTGACGACATAAGAGTTCATTGGCAGCCCACTCTTGCCGACACAGGCACAGAAATTGCACAACACAATGAAAATCTTCCTATTAAGCAAAGTATATCGGTTGTTCCAAATCCATTTAATGCCCACTGCCAGATCATTTTCGCGCATGATGCCGCAGCAGATGTCGAAATTTTCTCACTTATGGGAATACGAGTTGAGAGCTTTTCAAAACCAGTAGCGATGCACACGCTTGACATAAATGCGCAGAATTTGGCAACAGGTGTTTATTTTGCGCGCATCACACAAGAGGGCAGGCAGTTTACACAACGCCTGTATTTGTGCAAATAGCTCTGTAAAAGGTAACTACTGCTTTAGATTTTCCCTTGCATTTCTTTCTGTTATGGCTATTTTTATAGTTAAATGCAATATGTGCAAAGGCAACGAAGCCATCCTGCGGGGTTTTGTAACGTTTTTATTTTACGCGCGTTATGAGAATACCTGTTCTAACCGCTTCTCTGCCTTTAAATTGCAAACTGTGCGAAAGGCTGAAAGCAGTATTACAACGTTTGCAAAACTTTTCAGCACCACTTGCAAACAGCGAACATGGTAATTTTAAAAGCGGGGTGACAGAACTATGGATTTTAAAGACTACATTCGGCAAATTGGCGACAGAGTGGTGAAGCTCAAGGATCAAATTCAAACGGAAGAAGCAACAAAAAACGCATTCATAATGCCATTCTTACAAGCGCTAGGATATGATGTGTTCAACCCACTAGAGGTTGTCCCCGAATACGTAACGGATATCGGGACTAAAAAAGGAGAAAAAATTGACTATGCCATATTCAAAGATGGTGTTCCTACAATACTGATCGAATGCAAACACTGGGCACAGAACCTTAACTTGCACGATGGGCAATTGTTGCGCTATTTTCATGTTTCGAAAGCAAAATTTGGGCTTTTGACGAACGGTATTAACTACCGTTTCTATTCCGATCTTGTGGAACCAAACAAAATGGATGAAAAACCATTTTTGGAGTTCAACATTGGCGAGATAAAGGACAATCAAATCGAAGAACTGAAAAAATTTCACAAAACCATATTTGACGCTGACAGCATTGCAAACACTGCGAGCGAATTGAAATTTGTTAATGAACTAAAGCAACTTTTTCAGCAGGAAATAAACAGCCCATCGTCCGAATTTGTGAAACATTTTGCGCGTCAAGTTTACCCGAGCATCATAACTGCCAAAGTGTTGGAACAATTCACAGCTTTGACCAAG
>CAYUDB010000005.1:0-28674 GCA_964443405.1 uncultured bacterium
GATCGACATCGACTTGCACGCGCAGCTTTCTAAATGGTTCACGCATTTTTTTCAAAACCGACAATACGTCCATGGCGGAACAGCCCGCAAGCCCTATGAACACAAGTTCAAAAGGTGTTGCTGCAGCAGCGTGCCCGTCAAATTCGGGGGCAGTATCCATTGTAACCCAATGCCCAGAAGTGCCTTTGGCAATAAGAGTTGAGCCATCTGCCTGCACAAGCTCAACGTGAACATTTTTTCCCATTTGTGCCTCCTTAAGATGTTTTCGACTGACAATATAGCGAATTTTGGTGCAAAACACACAGGAAAAAGGGCGTTCAATACATGGAACTTTTTGCAATATCTGTTGTTGAAATAACACGTGCTACACAAAATTCGATACTGTGTTGATAACTATACTTATTACAGTATGGACATTCACGCAGTGGTTTTGTGATGTTGGGCAAAAATATCGCTACGACAATGAGCAAAAACAAAGGTCGCCCACAAAGGCGACCTCTGAAAAAAATTCCACACATAAGGTGCTGCACACTCTGGAAATCTATTCTTTGCACCTCTTTGGGCTCAGTTTTTGTATCTCAGAACAGCAGTGCCACAAATAAGAACTCATCAAAGGGCTTTCATTTTGCACGCGTATTGTCGTCTGCTTATTTGAACAATTGCGCACATACGATTTGTCATTGGATACAGCGATGCTTGCCACAAGATATTACAAGAATTTGCTTATGGCGATGTAACGCTGATACCACACACTGCTGCAGCGCGATTTCATTTGCTCATAGGGAAGTCAATACTTGGGACACATCAGAGGTCTTCGCAGTTGGAAGAATCTGAGGAATCCACATTTGAGCACGGCGCGCGATACCCGCAAATGCAAACCGTTTAGGAAAGCACTTTGCGCTGTTGGTACACTCCGAGGAAAAGAGTGATGCCAACTAATAAGTTGATGGCACTATCTAGCATAGGCGAATGATCCCAAAAATTTGCCGACGCACCAAAGCTAATGAGCGTGCCAAGCGTGTAGAATATAACAGCAGCAGTAACTAAACCCCATGATGTAGCAAGCTGTCCACCTTTCATCATGCGATAAAGCTCAAAACCCCAAAGCGACGCAAAGAATAAAAATGCCATTGTGAATATGTCGAGCACAATAACACCAAAATAACTAGGCATTACACCCGGGTCGCCCGTTTGAGCCATAGCCACACTTGCGGGAACGAGAAGCAAACCGAAAATCTTTGCTAACCTCATTTTTCCTCCTTATTTCAATTTTTTTTTCGAAAACTTGTTGCACCACAATAAATTAATCAAGTGCACGAATAAAATCATCAAGCAAACCATATTTGCGTAAAAGCGATTCGTTCTCGCGAATTATGGGTTTCACTGCTTGCGAAATTTGTTCGGCAAGCATCACTTTTTGTTTTACGCCAATCGTGCCCGTCACCGAAACTAAAAGCTCTCTCACAAGATTGGAAAGCCCAGTGCTTATTTCGTGAATGCGATTTTCGACATCGAGTTTTGTGGTCATCTCTGCAAAGTTCGAAAAATCGAAACCACCACTTTCCTTGAGCGTCATGAATTCGAGAACTTTGTATTTGGGACGCAAAGTGATGTAGGCATTTGCGATAATGCGAACACCAGTTTTGCCCATTTTTTTGGAAATGCCCTCTATTATTATATCGAGGGCGAGATTGTACATTGCCAAAACAATTTCTATCGAGCTTTTTTGGTCTTCGACGGGTTTGGAAATTCGCTCTTTAATACCTATCTGTCGCACTATGCCCGCAGAGACAAGATTGTAGAGTGATTTTGCAAAAGTGAGCTGATCGAGCGAGGATTTTTCGCGCATTTCGGAAATACAACGTTCACCATCGACCAAAGCTAAAACAAGAGTTTCTACAGGTGAAAGCTTTATTTCTTTCATCTGCGAAAGCACATCAGAAGCCACTTGCAAAATTGCAGTGTCGGGTGGCAAGGCATTACGTATGCGTGTCCATTCGTCAATGCGCCGCGTGCCCTCCATTAGAATATTCATGGTGTTCAGGCTGCTGACGATAACTTCGGTATTCGGCAATTGCCCTTCTTCAAATACAAAATCACCCTCTTCCCACGAGAAAAGCGAAAAAACTATGTTCTCCACATAGCGACGTGAGAGATTGGCAATTTTATCTTTGTCGGCAAGGTTGAGATACACAAGGGTCGATGGCAAATCTTTGCCTGTAAGCTCTTGCACCTTACGCGCTTTCTGTAATTCATCGAGGGAAATTATCCCAGATGCCAAAAGCAAATTGTCGAAATTATCTTCGAGAATATTCGACTCGGCATAAATGATGGCGCCGTTTTTCAGATAAACTTTTTTTTCTATCTGGCTCCTTCTTAAAAGCAACGTGCCGCTTTTCTTAGAAAGGGTCAGAAGTTGTAAAACATCGGGAAACGAAACGCTTCGGAGATTGCCTTGAAAGCTCATATCGCTCCTCATTTATTGTTCTTACGAAATATAATCTGCACACCTAAAATTTCAAGGGAAAGTTTTCGCAACACTAAAATAACCTTCTTTTAAAAATACATGTTACAAAAATACAAGAAAGAGATTTTTTTTGACATTCGGATTTTGTTTTGTATGATTATTCTGCAATAATATATGAAACTGCGAGGAAAACTGCATGTGTGCAATGATGCCCAAACGTAAAACCGCGAAAGAATTAATAGCCGAGCAAATACAAAGAGAAAACGAAGCCAATTTGGGTTCGAGCTTAAGAAAACGGCTCATACGCGTTGTTTCAGCATCGAGGCGCTATACCGTAATGCACGGCTTGGGAATTTTCTATTGTGGATACTGCGGCAAGCCAGTTGATCTATGGGCTGCACGCCCGTTTACTGCAAACGAACGTGTTCCTCCATTATATTATTCGTGTCGCGATAGCTGCCCCAATACGGGTTTTCACAGAGCACAGTTCATCGACAGAATGATAATGGAGCTTATCCAACGTCGCATTGTAGAAACTTTTCCACAACCCGCCGGCGAAGGTGATTACGAAAAACTGCTCGAAGATTTCCAAACCTTGAGCGACCTCGAAGTTCAAAAAATAAAACTCATGACAGAACTTCATTACACAGCCTACAATCGCGAACTTGTTGTCGAAAAAATAAACGCGCTCAAAAAACGAGGCGAAGAAATTCGTGCCAACATTCGTGCCATGTTCTCTCTCGACCGAAAAGACAACCCACTATTTTACAAATTATTCACAACCCCGCGCGAAGAACTTGGCAAACTCGATCTAGAATACCGTCGTGAACTTGTGAAAATGCTCATCAATCGCATACGATATTTTAATGAGTTTCTGCTTGTGAAAATGTTTCCGCTCACCGAAGATGACCTGCGCAAATCCGACGAAATGGGCAGAACATTCAATATCAACCTCAAAGTCACCGAGCGCAAACTCGGCACCGATATCGATGAACTCGACCTCACTTTCGACGCTTCCGACATCTTCGGCGACATCTAATTGCCACTGCTCCACTTTCTCATTTGACGGTGTCCACGATAATCATTCAGCCGCATGAATCGGCGCTCGAAAAACCAAGTAAAATCCAGCATTCAAAAGCAAAAACTGTTCGCAGGAAAAGACGGCATTCGCCATGGATTCCCCGTTTAATACTGCACAGATTTTTCCAATTTCACCGTTATACATCAATCGACAAAGCCATACTTCTCAACAACAAAAAACACCACCAAGCTTTCCGCTCAATGGTGCAATGCCGTCGCAAAGGTTTTTGCAAAACAGATGACAGAAACCTATTGCACAAATAATATGCCACCGTAATACGTTGCACAAATTCTGCCAACCTATTGGCAACTATTGTTTTGAAAGGTGCCAAAGGTTTCGGATAACTGAGCAGCTGAAATTACTTTTGCAGGCACAACTTGGCACTAACAAAAGGTTTCGGATAAACCGAGCAGCTGATTTGAAAGAGCAGCAATTATACGCACATTGACTATTGTGCCAGGCTCAAAGGAACCTTTCAGCTTCACATAACGGTCAACCTCTGGTGCGTCGGAGAACATGCGCGCAATGCAAAGGTCTTTGCGAACACCACGCGAGTCAACTATGGCGGGAAACGTTTTGCCAACAAGATTTTGGTTGTGCTCGCGTAAAAACTGTCCATGCGCAAGTTGTAGAAGCTCTTTGCGTAAGCCCGCCACTTCCGCAGGGACTTTGTTTGGGAGCATAGATGCAACGGTATCTTTTTCGAGCGAATATGTGAACACTCCCATATGAACAAAATGTTCACGTGAGACAAAATTCAATAGCCGCTCGAATTGCTCGTCTGTCTCGCCAGGAAATCCTACAATAAATGTTGTTCGCAAAGTAAAATCGCTGTTTATCGAAAAAATTTCCTCAATGAGCTTGTCGATGTATTTGGAATCGTAACCACGGTTCATGGCAGCGAGAATTTGATCGTCGTAATGCTGCAAGGGCATGTCGAGATATTTTGCCACTTTCGGCAAAGAGCTTATCGCAGAGATAAGCTCACGATTTATGCGACGTGGATGTAAATACATGAGGCGTATTAAAAAATCACCGTCGAGAGAATCGAGCTTATGCAAAAGCGAAATTAAATTCGAGTTGTCGTTGAGATCGGTGCCATAGCGAGTTGTATCTTGTGCCACAACAACGAGTTCTTTGTAACCGTTTTGCACAAGAAATGCTGCTTGGTCTATAAGAGTTTGTTCGGGAACCGAGCGGAATTTTTGACGAACATACGGCAAAATGCAATATGAGCAAAAGTTCTCGCAGCCCTCAGAGATTTTTAAATAGCTATAAGGAAAAGTGTTTGGCAGATTTTTTGATGGATACCAAAGTGTTGCATTTTCGGGAACATGGCAAATTTTTTCTTCGGTAGAGAGATTTTGCGCAAAAAAGCGTGCCGATTCGTCGATGTTGAGATTGCCAAAAACATAATCGACGAACGGATATTTATCGAGAATTTTCTCTTTTTCTTTCTGCGCCCAACAACCAGTAACGACGATTTTCTTATGCCCGCATTTGCGTTTGATCTCGCCGAAAATTTCTATTATCTCTTTCGACTCGCGACGTGCGTCTTCGATAAAAGTGCATGTATTCACAAAAAGAAAATCGGCAGCTTCGATTTTATCGACTATCTCGAAGCCTTCTCTGGCAAGTCTATCGATCCATGCACCTTCGTCGGCTTTATTCTTTGGGCAGCCGAGATTGGTGAAGTATGCCTTGATTCTATTTTCCTCGCAATCTAACATCATAGCAAAATATCTATTTCGCAGTTCCTGTCAAGTTTTTTAATTTTCTATTGTTCAATTTCGAACTTGATTTTTTCTTCCTCCATTCTATATTTTATTGGTTTGCTCGACGGTGCAGACGAGAGACTCTAAGGGCAGAAATGCCTACAATAGCAATTGCGTGTCAGTATGGCGCACACTCACAAACCTTAAAACAGCCTACATTCCAACGAGGCTAGCGGTTCGCCTATACTTGCACAAACCCTATATTGACAAATTCACGAGCGCAACAGGCAATGCTATGGCACAACACCTCTACCACATGCCAACTAATGCTAAAAGCACCCTAATTAACCAAATTAAACCTTTGAGCACAACACATTTTTAACCTTGCACAAATAGCCAAACACGAACAATACTACTAATCATAAACCTAATAATGGCACTGCCGAGAATGGCGCAATTTTCCAAATTGCTTGTTTTTAGAATCTGTATGATGCGTTACCGAAAACGCTGGCGATAACAAAAGATGATTCGGCGCAAATAGTTACACGCTAATAAAACGCTGTTTCGAATTGGCTGAAGCGCTAAACCATCGCTTTAAGCAAAAGTTACCAAATATTGGGTATGCCGTTTGCTAAAGTTATAACAAATGCAAAGGCGGTCGTTTGAAACAGTTTTCAAAAAAAATTGATTTGCGCAATCGTTCATGTATCTTTATCAAACGTATTGGCTTAATGGTCTTAAATAGCACATGGTAGCATAAACACCTTTCAATTTGCTGTGAATATCAAAACCTGGTGGCAAATTGCAACCGAAACCCAATTTTGGGAGTATTATGAAAACACGAATACAAAAGTTTTTGATTTTGAGTGCCTTATTATTTTGTTCGCACGTTGGCGCACAAACGTGGACGACAAACACTTACGATACAGTTTACATTGCTTTCACTGTGAAGATGGTTTCTGCTTCGTGGTCTATCGACACGCTTGGTGACGGCTGGGGTCGAGGTTCTACCATAACCTCGCCATGGTTGCGCGACTCGCTTTCCGATTCATTTTGGACTGATGCGGGCGAAGTAGAACGATGTTCACTTTTGGTTGCATCCTACTGGCTCGAAAACACTGGCGGCATATCGCTCGACATCAAAGTTCGTGCCTCAACAGGACCAGATTGGCATTTCAGCGATGCAGGTTACGATTGCCCATCACTCGTTGGTGCTCACACGCCCGAGAATATCGGTTTAAATGTCATCGGCATGCTTGCCGACAACGACACTGCCAACTTCATTTTTGCCATGCTTCAGCGCGCAAATATACCTTCTGTGGTTGGAGACTGGGGCACTGTGAGCCGCACAAAATTTTTTCCGGCTGGTTCGCCTTGGCTCATATATCCTTATGCCGATAGCACCGGTACAAATCTTTCGGCTATGGACCCTCTCGACAGAACCGATGGCACATATCGCAACGACAAAGACCAGCTCGAGCTGTATTTTACCATTTGCCCGCCGCCTTCACCACCAACAACTTCGGGCTATCAATTTGTAGTTTTTTACGTCAAGGCTATGCTAGCAGATTAAAAACTTGACTAGAGTTTACAAACTAGTATTTTTTTTAAATGGTTTCACCTACAAAAAAATTGAAAAACAACGGCACTTTGGTTGAGGTGTAGAAATGAGAAAAGTTATTCATGTTTTAGTTGGTTTTGCACTTGCCGCATCTGTGGCTTGCGCCGCCACTGTTTCGCTTCTTCCCGGCATTGTGAGCTTCGACTTTTTGCCCCCAGGCGTGAAGTTCGACATGAAAGCGCAAACTGGCATACCGCTTTACCTTCCAAACGAAAATGAGTACCCCATCGTTTATAAAATGTCACTCGAAGGCGGAAAATCACCCGAGCATCTTTTGCCCGGCTACACGAATTTCCCCGACTTCTCGTGGTGCCGCATCGAACCTGAAAGCATAGTTGTACAGCCAAACGATACGGGTGAAGTGAACCTCTACATCGATTTGCCAAACGATCCCAAACTTTGCAACCGACACTGGGAAATAGGCGTTGTCGCCAAATCGGCATCTGGTATGACTCTTTCTGCAGGTGCAGTGAACTTTGGAATTTTCCCAAGCGTTCGCGGTAGCGTTCTTATTTCCACCAAGCCCGACAACACATACAACCCAACCGATGTTTCTGCTGTTGTAGCGCCCTCTGCAAAATTTGTTCCGCTTTCGGCGGCACTTTCGGGCACCGATTACGTCTTTACGCTTTTCAACAACGACACAGTTGCACACGAATATACTGTCGAGTCTTACAAATTCCCAGAAGAAGGTCCTGGCGGTATTCGTCTCTCTATTCAGGCAACCGGCGAGCATCTTTCGGGCAAAACCGATTGGATAAAACCTGTAGACGCTCCTAAAGTCACTGTTCCTGCCAAGCAAAGCAAAGTTGTTAAAATCAACATCAAAATTCCCGATACTCCCGAAGTTCGTGCTGCCGACGGTGTGGACTGCGTAATGCAATTTCTACCCGAAGGTAACCGCGCAAACTCCGCTATCTGCCGTTTCATAGTTCTCAACACCGCCAAATAAACACCTGAGCCTACCATAACTAACTGCTCCGATCACAAAATTAATTGGTATGGGCGGCAATTATCAGGGCATTGGCTAATGCTGTTTATGTTACATGGGCGCACCAGGGAGGCATTTGGTTTCTTGAGCGTTCCCGCATAATACGGCGGTTCCTGACGAGCATTAGCGTAACGGGCAGTTTTTTCTATCTTTCAGGCGTTTGCTACAAATTTTTTATCAAACTCTTGCGATTCTGACGCTCGATGACTATGTCAGCAGAGCATTAGAATCGTTTTTTTTACGAAAAAGTAGCCAAATTCGATACCAAGTCAGTGAAATCGAAATGCCGCAATTGTTGCGTTTTTAAAACCGCTACGTGCAAACTCTCGCAAATGTTTTGTCAACTACTTTTCAGACCTCAACGCTGCCCAAAAATGAAATGCAGACAAGTTCGATTTTGAGCGAAATCGAAAAAGTAAAACACACTAAACTACAATGTGCACGATAGCGCAAATCGAAAATATTCAACGCACATCTAATCCTCACAGAATCTGTGCAGACACGTGGTTAGCCCAACGCAATCCCAATTCTGGCGCCAATGCAAAAAATTGGTGTGATTTGCAACTCTCCTCTCAAACAACACCGCCCACAACACCATTAATAGTCGCGCTCATTGCGTGAAACTATTTTTTCTTTTTATCGGAAGTCGCATTAGCTACTTTTGTCGTATCTTTTTCGGGTGTGTAACTGTGAATCGACCAAACTATCTTCATGGTGGTTAGGCTGTCGCCAACTTCCCAAACGAAAAGATTGGGCGAAAGCGCATAATCGAGTTTGTTTAATTTGCGCGCGAAACGAGCGAAATGCCCATGTTCGCCGCTTGCCGAAAAAGTGTAAAGCGTGCGTTTGCCATATTTGTAATCCTCTTCGGAAACTAGAACCTCGCGAGATATGTTCACAAGCCCCGATGCCTCAGCAAGAGAATCGACCAGAAACATTACTTTCGTTATCAAAATTTTGTCCACAGGCTGAGGTGGATTTGGATAGTTAGCTTTCTTGAGATTACCTTTTAAAATGACCTCAATTCCCGCTTCGGTTGATGAGGTATCGAGAAGCGATATGCCAGTTGTGAACTTCGACAGACGATATGCCAGCACAGTAAGCGATTCGGCGTTCTCGACGACAAAACCCGCTAAAAACCCATTTTCTCCATCCGATACCACAAAACCCGGATATAGAAGCGCCATGCCTTTTGTAAATTCCTGCCAATCGAGCATGCGTTGAGCGATTTCGCTGCCTCTTACTTCGGGACGTTTGCCCAAATCGTCGCCGGTGGGGTTTTCATTCACAGCCCCGCGCGACTCGTAAGCTTTGAAAAACACAAATGTGCCCACGCCAAACGCCACAATCAACGCCGATATAACAAGCGAAAGCACCATTTTTTTAGTTGGTACCACGTTATCGGATTTTTTTTGTGGCGTCGAAGTTTTATACAAATCGACGTTTACAACTTTGCTCATAGTTTCGTCCTAATTTTTCGGGTGGCGCTATTTGCCTATGCCATTGACCACAAGCGCTGTGGCAAGCGCGAGTTCTGCAAACGACAGCCCAGCCTTTTTGGGCTTTGTACCAAATTTCTTTTTCATGAGCAGCTCTATGTCAACTACTTTTGCACCAAGTGATTGCGCTATTGCCGAGCTTGCTTCCATAGGTATGGGACGACCTGAGAAAAGTATCATCTCAGGTGCGCCTGTTGGGTAGAGTTTTGTTAGTGCTTTTAGGGCAAGTTTCACTGCTTCGACTATATTCTCAGAAAATTCACCCCAAGTTGTTTTGCCAAAACCAAACCCAAAAAGCTCGGGTGGAGTGTACGTGGAGCCGTTTGTGAAAAATTCTCCCTGCACGTAAAAAACAATTGTAGAAAATGGTGTCTCGACATCAATTAAGGCGATATTGCGCTTGTTTTTAAAGCTTTCGAGATATGAAATGAAATTGAAAAGTGCAAGTGAGCTTGGCACGGCACTCAAAACCGATATACCAGCTTTTTCGACAAGTGCTGCTCGAGTTTTTATGTTTTCATTTTTTGCTGCGATAAGGCAAGTTGTTTTGGCTTGGTGAAAAAACGAGATTTTCCCGGCATCAGTTGTGCCTGTGTGCATGGAAATTTCCCACAGAAGCTGGTCGTTTGTAGCCGAAAGGTAACCGTTTTCGAATGGGATGAATTTCATATATGCCAAATTGGTTGGAACATCGATAATAGCTTCGGTGGCAACGGTTTCGGTTTTGTGGATGAGCATATCCAATGCACCGTATGCGGCGTTGAAATCCGTGATAAAACCGTTTGCAATGCAATTATCCGGCAGCGTGGATGTCGCAATTTTTTCGATGGCGACGCTGCCGGAAACCTTTGCCTCTACACAAATTATTCTACGATCATCGATGTGGATGCCCAAAAGCTTTTTTGCCATTATCACCCAACGTGTTTCGACCATTTAAAACAAACATGCCATTCCATCTTAGCGAATGGCATGTTTGCGAAAGTTCTGCCATAGATTATTTATCTTCCCAAGTTGGTGCACCCAAAATTATCTGCCCGTGACCGTTTGGACAGCTTATAGAGAAGAAAAATGAATCGCGGGCAACAAAAACATACTGTCTGCCATCAAAAGGACAAATATCGAGGAAATTGCTAGTGTCGGCGGGAGCGAATTTTTTAAGCTCTTCGAATTTGTCGGTGAACACACGAACTATTTGTGGAGCTGGAACTTCTTCGGTCTTTTTGCCTTTAGGCTTTTTTGCTTCTGCCTCTTTGCGGATGGAATCGGCAACTGCCTGTTCGCGAGCCAGGGTTAGGGAATCTTTGCCGCCAGTTTCGAAATATTTGAGCTGCGCTTCTGAAAGCAGTTTGAGCCTATCGCGGCACTGTTTTTTGAGTTTGACCTCTTCTTCGGTGCGCACATATGGTAAAACAATTGTGGCAACCACCGCGACGGCAAGAATGATTATGAGCACGTCAAGAAGCATCAGACCTTTTCTCATGCGCATTTTGAACCCCTTATTTGGTTTTGTTTTTCTCTTTTACGTAAATGCGCTCGCGCATAGCATCAAATTTCTTTTTGCCAATGCCTTTCACGAGCATGATATCTTCTATTCTTCGAAACCCACCGCTTTGTGCCCTAAGTTCGACAATGGCTGCAGCGGTTTTCTTCCCGATACCGGGCAGAGCTTCAAGTTCGATAACAGTGGCACTGTTTATATCGATTCTTGTGTTGTCAAAAGAGCTTTGCGAATTCGTATCGCCGTTTGCAACTACGTGCGTTGTAACCTGTTGCACAATTTGATAGGCACCGGCGCTATCATTTTGTGTGGCGTCTGCAGATGGCAAATTGACAAAATAGGATATCGCCATACAAGCGCCTGCAACAAACACTACAAGCGGCAAAAATGTATCTGTTCTTGCATTTGCCAACATCACGATAATGTAAAATTCTCGCGCAAAATTGCAAACAAAATGTTTTTGCAACGCAAATGCATTTGCACACAATGTCACATTGCTTGTCAAATGCAACGCATTCTGAAACAATCTGCAACAGTTTATCTGTTGAGGTTTGGCATTGTTAAATTGACCCGATGGGCTACAGAGACAAAGCCAGTGCGCATGTTTTGAATGTCGAAATCAGATCAATTGAGATCGGCATCGAGATCGACGATTTCGGGAGCAATATTATCGTGAATCTCGTCGATTTGCTCTTGCGTAAGCTTGGCTTTTACAAACAAGACATAGCCGTCATCGAGGTCAATTTCGATAGCTGGTTGAAAATTCTCCACTCCCCAGCCTTCGAGAAAATGCCTGCGGTTGCCGATTTTTTGAGCAAAATACGCGCGCGAAGCTCCATATTGTTCGCACACCTGCCGCGCAATTTCGCGGAGATACTTTTTTGTTTCTTCCGAGAGCATTGTACCCTGTTCAGTTGCTTATTGTTTTTGCATTCGACAACATAATGGTTTTAATTCCGTTCGCCACAAAAAAACGATGGCAAATCACGTTTCAACCTTGCATACACATTTTTACTTTGCTTTTTTATCAGGCTTGTGATAAAACCGATAATTGCTTCAATGCTAATCTAAGTTATAACAAACCTACAAGGAGTTTAAATGGGTGACTTCATCGAGACAAACGTTTGCCTAATTAACGAAAAAGTGCGATTCGAGGCGCATGCCAAGCAAAACCCATCGGTATATATCGATTATATTCCACCCATCGGCGATGGTGATGGCTACACTTCCCTCGAACTTTTTCTCATGAGTCTCGCCAGTTGCGTTGGCACTGCGGTAATATCCATACTACGCAAAATGGGCAAAAAACCTACAAAATTCAAAATCTACGCCTGTGGACATCGCCGCGACACGCACCCTACATGCTTCGAAAAAGTAACTCTTCGTTTTACTATTTGCTCACCAAATACTTGCGAAGACGACGTGCGCAAAGCAATAGCCATAGCCGAAAATTCCATATGTCCCGTTTGGGCTATGATAAAAAATAATGTGGAAGTATCGTGCGAAATCGAGCTTGAAGCATAACTTAGTATTCTGTGCTGTTGCAACGCGCACCAAAAATGCTTGATATTGCCCGAAAATTACACTTCTTTTATGCTCAAACAAAAACGGAGATAGACAAAATGAAAACGCAACTCGCTGTAATCATTGCGTTCATAACCATTTTCGGTGCATCATGCGCCAAGCCACCAGTGGCGAATTTTTCGGCTGTGGAAATAAATCTCGGCATTGTTGCACCTGGCGAAGTTTTGACAGATAGCATCTGGATTAAGAACACTGGGGCAGGTATTCTCAAAGCACAGGGCAGATCGGGCTGCGATTGCATCGACATAGCTCGCAACTTCGCCGATTCTCTAATCACTGCCGATTCCTCATATCTATCTTTCGTTTATTATGCACCCGAAAGCGCAAAAGTCGATACATCTACAATTTTCATCGCCTCAAACGACCCCAAAGTTACTGCGCAAAAAATAGTCGTAATCGCAACCATAACAGCGCCAAAGCTCAAAACCACCGATTCCACTATCACACTTGTGCCTTTCTCCACAGGCGATGACCAACTCAAAAGTCTTTCCGATGCATCGGTGAAACACTTTTTCGAAAAAGTACAGCCAAAAACCAAGTACATTCCCGCAAATCCAAACCCAGTAGTGCGCGGGCTCACCACCGATAAACAATACGGAAAAACGCCACTCGAAACCATTGTTCGCAAATACGCGCTCATCGAAGGCATACGCTGGGTTGTTCTCACACAGCTTTCACACGGCGATGCGGGCAAAATAAAAGTTACCATCGCCATGGTTGACGGTTTTTCTGAATTTCCGATTTCAGCCGAATTCACTTTGCCCGCACAAGCTGTGCAAACCGCCGTTCTCGACACTGTTGACGCGATATTGAAAGACCTACCTCGCAGATACTCCGAAGCTTTGCGTTCGGGCATGGCGAAAAAATGGGCAATGCAAAAAATGCAGATTATCGAAAAACCATTGCCAAACATCGAATTCAAAGACGTGCGCACATCGACAATTCTCAAGCGAGAAGATGCGGCGGGTAAAGTGCTTTTACTGCATTTCTTCGGCATCGACTGCGAGCATTGCGAAGAAGAAATAGCGTGGATGCGCTCATTAAACGAAAAGCACATGGGCAATCTCGTCGTATGGGGCGTTTCGGTGGATTTGGGCGAGGAGGCAAAAGTAAAGGAGTTTGTCGAGAAAAAGAACCTGCCATACCCAATCGTCCTACCAACAGCCGAATCACATCGCAAGCTCACGCGCATATACGGTGGTGCTACTCCACAAACAATTTTGGTCGATGGCAACGGCGTTGTTAGAGAATTTTTCGTGGGTTTCAATAAACCACTCACAACCATGCTCGAGAAGAAACTCGAAGAGCTCGGTGTCAAACAGTAAGGCTACATCAAACTAGGTTTCTCCAAAAACACCGAAATTCAGGCTTGCAATAACCGTTTCGGCAGAGATTTGACACAAAATGACCGAAAAACTCACCATAGTCTTCTCAAATGCCGCAAAAAGCTGGGGCGGCGGCGAAAAATGGATGCTCTCTGCGGCAATGAATCTTGCCGCTCGTGGGCATAGAATCTTTTTTGGTATTCGCACCGGTTCACCGCTTGCACAGCGTGCCGAAAGTGCAAACTTTGAAACACTTGATTTCAACATTCGTGGCACTTTTGCGCCAGCCAAAACCATACGAATAACTCGTATGTTGCGCAAGATTTCACCTCACATAATGGTGCTAAACTTCAACAAAGATGTTCGTGTGGCAGGTTTGGCAGCGCGAATTGCACGCGTGCCTGTGAACATCGCGCGCCACGGTGCACCGATAATTTGCAATCGTCTGCGCCACCGTTTAACGCTCAAGCTCGTAGATGGCATCATCACGAACACCAATAGCATACGCGACCTCTATGCCACATACGGCTGGATACCACAGGATTTTGTGCGCGTGATATACAATGGAGTTTCGGTGCCACGCAGCGTGCAACCGATGAATTTGCGCGCAATGTACAATACTGGCGACAATTTTATATTCGCGGCAGCAGGCAGGCTTTGCCATGAAAAGGGTTTCGACATACTCATCGAAAGTGCTGCCATACTCAAACGCGAGGGCTTGCCAATTCGCTTTCTCGTTGCAGGCGAGGGCAGTCTTCTCGACGAATTGCGCGCACGAGCAACAGAACTCGATGTAACAGAGCAAGTTCGCTTCATTGGCTTTGTAGATACGCCATTACCCTTCATTAAGGGAGCAAATGCTTTTGTATTGCCATCGCGTATGGAAGGCATGCCCAACGTGGTTTTGGAGGCGATGGCATTGGGAGTGGTCCCTATTGCTGCAGCGGTAAATGGCGTGCCTGAGCTTATTTCGCACGGCGAAAACGGTTTTATCGTGGCACCACAAAATGCAAAAACTTTAGCTGATGGTATTCGTTATGTTTTCGAACACCGCGATATGCTTGAACAAATTGGCGAGAATGGCAAATCCACAGTCGAGGCGAAATTCACTTTTGAGCACATGACCGATGACCTCGAAGCCTTCTTTTCTCAACGACTACTAAATTCGCCAAATACAAAACGTTAACCGCTGAAGCACTTGATTCGCAATTAGTTAGCTGCCGAAATGCGCGTTTCGCAAAGAAACAATTGATTCCCAGTATGCGAAATTGTGACTGTAGGCAAAACTGACCACCGAGGTATCAACTTTCAATCACGTGCTTAGCTTTTTAAAAATGCTGCTTACCGCGCCAAATGCAGACAATTGTTAACCACCAATAAAAAAACCCTCTTGCGAGGGTTTTTTTATTGCAAAACTATGTTTATTGCAAATGGTTACTTGGCGGAAATTGTTGTTTTTGGAGCCTTTACGCCAACTTTCTTGGGAAACCAGTTTTCCCATTCGGCTACGATAGGCGCAACAATAAAAATCGAAGAATAGGTGCCGATGATTATGCCAAATGTAAGTGCAAATGCAAAGTCGCGAATGACACTTCCACCAAGTACAAACAAAGTAGCAACAACAACCCATGTGGTGAGTGATGTGATTATTGTGCGCGAGAGAGTTTGATTGATGGATTTGTTGATGAGTTCGCCAAAAGGCAGCTTGCGAAGCTTGGTCATGTTCTCGCGTATGCGGTCGGCGACAACAATGGAGTCGTTGATGGAATAGCCTAGCAAGGTAAGGAGCGCCGCTACAAATGTGAGTGTTATTTCGTAGTTGAGAATGGAGAAAATACCGATAGTGATAAGTGCATCGTGGAAAAGCGCGATAACAGCAGCAGCACCAAAACGGAATTGAAATCGAAACCAGATGTAGATGAGCATGGCGATAAGCGAAAGCAAAACAGCCCACAAAGCCTTGTTGCGCAGTTCTTGACCAACTTTGGGTCCTACTTTTTCGTTCGAGAGAACCGAAACATTGTAACCATCTGTGTCGGAAAAACTAAGACGCATGGTTTCTAGCATTTTTGTGGAAAAGTCGTCAAAACTCTCGTCGAGTTCCATCGGTACACGAAATGAAAACCAAGGCTTTTCGGTAATAGAAGTTACTTCCACCGATTGCCAGCCGTTTTTGGCAAGAACATCTCTCACCTGCGATATGTCCACGTCTTTGCCGAAATCGAGTTCCAAAACACGCCCACCTGTGAAATCAATGCCCCAACGCGGTCCGCCGTGCACTGCAAGGGAGATTAACCCTGCAAATATCAGCAAGCCCGAAAGTATGAAGCAGTATTTCTTGATGCCGAGGAAATCGATATTTGTATTTTTGAAAAGTTGCATTTGTCTCTCCCCCTTATATCGAGATTCTGTCTTTGTTGAAGGTGGCGATGTACCAAGTGAAGATTATGCGGGTGACAAAAATCGCCGTGAACATCGAAACGAGCAAGCCGATAGAAAGCGTTACTGCAAAGCCACGAATGGGACCAGAACCAAAGTAGAACAGCACTATAGCCGCCATAAGCGTTGTAACGTTTGAGTCAACAATGGTGAGAAATGCGCGGTCGTAACCTGCATCAATAGCCATGCGCACAGTACGACCAGCTGCAAGTTCTTCGCGTATGCGCTCGAATATAAGCACATTGGCGTCCACAGCCATACCGATGGTGAGGATAATACCTGCAATACCCGGCAGTGTAAGGGTGGATCCCATAAGGGAAAGTGCTGCCATAAGAATTATGATATTGAGCAAAAGCGCTATGTTTGCGATTAGACCTGAGAACTTGTAGTAAATCATCATGAAGATGACCACGATAAACAAACCAATAAGACCAGCTGTAATGCCCGAGCGAATGGAATCTTCGCCGAGTGTAGGTCCTACAGTTCTCTCCTCGACAATCTTAAGCGGCACGGGAAGCGAACCAGCTTTCAACACGATGGTGATGATTTTTGCCTCTTCGACGTCCTTTATACCGCGAATGATAGCTTGCCCATTGCGAATTTTATCTTGGATTTCGGGGGCAGTATAAACTTTTTCGTTGAGCACGATAGCAAGGCGCTTTTTGAGATTGCGCTCTGTTGTTTGGGCAAATTTGCGTGCGCCATCTTTGTCGAATTCGAGTTGGATAACAGGGCGACCGGCGGTTTTGGGATCATATCCCGAACCGAAATTCCATGATGCCTTTGTGAGGCTCGCGCCAGTAAGCTCTACATTGTTGCTCAGAAGATAGAGCATGCGAACTTTCGAGCCATCCATGTTTGTGAAATCGGTTTCCCAAAGCAAGATGCTGTTTGTAAGAAGCGCGCGTGCTTCGGGCATTGCCAAAAGTCTATCCACAATTTCGTAATCGGATGCGCGCACTATCATGACATTGTCCATCATCTCGATGAAATCGGAGAAAGGTTTTTCGCCGCTTTCGTCTGATGTGGTGGCAGTATCGGTTTTTGTGGAAGTTTTGGTGGTATCTTTGGCTTTACCGAAGATATCTGCACCTGTTTTTGGAGATTTGGCAACTGCTGTGGTATCTTTCTTTTCGACTTTGGCAACCATTTTGGTTGTGGTGTCGGTTTTTTGTGCTACAGGTGCGGGCTTTTTGGAAGTATCGGCAGCAGCGCTATCTGTTTTTTGAGCAGTAACGTCGGTAGCCTCGCCCGAAGACTGTGTTTTTACAGTGGTCGTATCGGTGAAAACGGGTTTTTTAGCGTTTTCCAAAAGCTCTGGGTTTTCGCGCAAGAGCTTGTCCATGGAATTTGCGAAATCGAGCACATCTTTTCTGTCGCGCAAAAGGCGAAATTCGAGAACAGCGGTTTCTTGGATGAGCTTTTTGGCGTTTTCGATGTTTTGAATGCCGGGCAGCTCGACAATAATGCGCATGTCGCCTGAGCGCTGAATTGTTGGCTCTGCAACGCCGTACTGGTCAACACGACTGCGGATGACCTCCAAAGCTTCGTTGATGGGTATTTCGGCGATGTCTGCAGGCAACTTCGTGGTATCGACCTCGAAAACGAGGTGAGTTCCGCCTTGCAAGTCTAAACCGAGCTTAACACCCTTCTGTTGTAGCCTCTCAACGAGTTCGGGGTCGCTCTTTTTTTGTTCGGAAGACATGAATAAAAGTCTTGCGGTAGGCAAAACAAAATAGAACGACAAAACCAAAATCACCGCCGTCAGACCAGCCTTCCATACGATTCCTCTCATAAAAGCCTCCTTAACTTTTGAGGTCATATTCATTCGACGATTAAATGTTCCAATTTATTACCACCAATCGAACTGGTCAAGACTTTTTGGCAATTTGCGCAATTTTTTTTTCGATGTTTTTGTAGATTTGTGAGCAAACAGTTGGTTTTGCGGCGAATTTTTCGCCACTACAAAAAGTGAAAAAAAAGTGAAAAAACTTGCTGAAAATTATTGCGTTTTGAAAAGTGTAGAATATTTTAGTAACAAGTTGGAAAGTTATGTCGAGTCGCTCGCACGCGAAAGGAGGAGAATATAGGGGATACCCTACTGGGAGGAAAGTCCGGGCTTCCATGAGCCGACACGCCCCGTAATTCGGGGGTTTCGCAAGAAAACGGAAAGCGCCGCAGAAAACAAACCGCCTGGCTGGTGGGGCAAGTTTCGCCGGTTGGCAATGGTCTATTCCATTTTGCAAACCTTGCGATAGCTTTATGCGAAAAACCGAAATCTACGCGACTGTTAGTCGCGCTTTTGTGGTTTTGCGCATAACTCATCGAAAGGTAAGGGTGAAAAAAGAGAGCTAAGAAACTCTTTCCGATTGCAGAAATGCAGCGGGTGGCAAACCCCGTGTGGAAGCAAGGTCAAATTGAAGACTGAGGCTGGCTCTGCCATGTCTTCGGGTGGACTGCAAAGAATTTCGGAGCAATCCGCAATCAAGATAAATGTCCCCGCTCGAATTTCGATTTTTTACCAACCACTTCGAACTTCGAGAACAGAACCCGGCTTACGATTATCCTTCCCAGCTGCGAGCGGCTCGACCCATGCCCCCGAAGGGGCAGGGAGGCTACTTGATATGAAATGGGTTTTAGCCGAAAAAAGCGACCCTCAGCTTTCGGCTCTGTTGGCAACCGATTTGGGTATTCCCAATGTCGTGTCGCAGGTTTTGGTCAACCGCGGCTTTCGCTCTGTGGATGACTTAAAAGCATTTTTTTACCCGTCGCTCTCCGATCTCACCGATCCGTTTTTGCTGCCTGATATGCAAAAAGCAGTCGATCGTGTTCTCAAAGCGCTGCGCAGACGCGAACGTATTGTCATTTTCGGCGATTATGACGTTGATGGCATTACCGCAACTGCGCTTTTGTATTTTATCCTCACCCGATTCGGTGCTGATGTTATTTGGCATTTGCCCGATAGATTGCTCGAAGGCTACGGACTTTCCGAAAACGGCATCGACGACGCAATCGAAAAGGGCGCTACACTTCTTATCTCCGTCGATTGCGGCATAACTGGCACCGAAAGCGTCGATTATGCAAATACACGCGGGCTTGATTGTATTATCACCGACCACCACGAACCGGGCGATGTCTTGCCAAATGCCATTGCCGTTGTCGATCCAAAACTCTTGCCCGAAGACTGCTTATTCCGCGAACTTGCTGGCGTTGGTGTGGCATACAAGCTCGCTGATGCCATATACGAAGCTCTCGGTGAAGACAAGTCATACCTGCACGAGCACCTCGATCTGGTAGGTTTGGGCACCATTGCCGACATCGTCCCGCTTACACATGAGAACCGAATCTTAGCTCGTTTCGGTTTGCGCACACTCGAAAGTTCGCGAAAACCGGGCGTGAAAGCATTGTTGCAAGTGGCTAGCTTGTGGGGCAACGAACTTTCGTCGTGGCATGTGGTTTTTGTTCTTGCACCTCGCCTCAACGCAGTAGGTCGTGTTAGCGACCCGATACTTGCGTTCAACTTGCTCACTTGCCGCTCGCATTCCGAAGCTCTCGAAATGGCAAAAACGCTCGAAGAGGAAAATCGCAAACGCAAAGAACTCGACGAACGCATTTTTGCCGAAGCCGTGCAACTCGCCGAACGAACCCTAAATCCGAACGACCGAGCACTTGTTCTCGCTTCCGACGACTGGCACTTGGGAGTTATTGGCATTGTGGCTTCGCGTTTGGTCGAAAAGTATTACCGACCGGTTGTGCTCATCTCCACCATCGACGGTGTTGGCAAAGGTTCGGCGCGTTCCATTCCCAGTTTTCATTTGCTCGATGCCATACGCGACACATCGGGCTACCTTTCAAAATTTGGCGGGCACAAATACGCCGCAGGACTTTGCATCGAAAAAGATCAAATACCCGAGTTTCGCGAAAAATTCCTCGAATACGCCGATTGCCATCTCACCGAAGGCGATTTAGTGCCACAGCTTTTCCTCGACGCAAAGATTCTACCCGAAGAAATCGACCTAAATCTCATTCGTTGGCTTGAACTTTTTGCGCCTCACGGTCCTGAGAACATGCGCCCTGTTTTTCTCATCGAAAACGCAGACATTGTCGGAGAGCCAAAAATTGTCGGTTCAAACCATCTGCGTTTCAAAATTCGCAGCTCTCGCGGCTTCATCGACACAATCGGTTTCAATTTCGGCGATTTCAAAGACGCTATAGCCATGAAAACTCGTCCTGTGAATTTGGCTGTGGTGGTGGAGAAAAACACTTATTTCGGCGAACCCGATGTTCAATTGCGCATCCGCGACATCAAACTTGGCAACTGGCGCAGACTTTTCGATTAGTTTTGGCATCGTAGCACCTCAAAGTAAAACCATGCCGTGAGCAAACGCCATATCAGAAAACTTTTGCAGTAATACTGCTCTTTTTTGCCATTAAGTATGGCATAATTGTTTTTTTATCGAAAATCGATTATTCGCTCTTCGTGTGCATTGGCTTATTTGAGAACGACAGTTAACACAGGATAACACCAATGTTTTCGAGAGCACCTTCCCTGACTGCCGATGATTTAAAATGCATTAGCTTTTTGCTGCGAATTGCATGGCAAATTTTCGAGGCAAGTTCTTTTTAACAACTTTTGCTGGTTCAGTTTCGCAAAGGTGGTGTTACAATAACCCTCATGCGCCACTACGTTTAACTCGTTACATTTAAATAGGTTATACTATCGGCACAGCTGCCATTGTGTGGTAATGTGCCGACAGTATTTCTGCGGAGAGAACTTTGGCACCAAAAGCAAAAATGAAAGACGAACAAATGCTCGCCGAACTTGAGAGATTAGCTTCGGTGATGGGTATTGCCGTCAAATATGAGCGCATGGGTGTATTATCGGGTGGTTTGTGCCGTGTGGACGACCGCAGATTCATTTACATTAACAAGGCTTTGCCGCTTAAATCACGTCTCGAAATCATCGCTGCCGAGCTTAAAAACACCGAATGGACAGAACATTTTATTGTTCCAGAAGTTCGTGCTCTGCTCGAAACCTCGTAACTGCTCCCTTAGCATAACATAACTTAAGCGCTGTGAACAGTTTGTTAAATACTAAAGTTTGATTCAAAACCCTACAACTTATACGAAATACTGCTGTGCGAATTGTGCAAAATATGCCAAATTTATCGATATCACTGAAAAATGGCTTAGAAGTTGCTAAAGATTATTAGAGGGCATTGGCAATTAGAAAATAAACGGTTTCTGCGGCGATTTTCGGCATAAATTTTTAACACTGTTACTTTAACTTAACGTTTCGTTAAATTTTCATTGCCAAGTAATCTGTATTACAATTCACTTGCTTCAACTCGATGTTAAGAATATATTAAGAGACTACGCAAGCAGTTTTCAAGGGGGGTTTTCGAATGTTCAGGCATAAATTTATTTTGTGCGCCGCGATACTTTGCGCCACCACAATTTTTGGTTACACACTTAATGAAATTCCAATAGTTACAGCTGCAG
Source organism: uncultured bacterium (assembly GCA_964443405.1). Taxonomy (GTDB): domain Bacteria; phylum UBP14; class UBA6098; order B30-G16; family B30-G16; genus CAYUDB01. The sequence continues at coordinate 21,723 of CAYUDB010000005.1, forward strand.
GCGAGCAGACCAAACCATATATCGTCGCGGGCACAAACTGCTTTTTCACATTATGGGAAGACGCTCGCACGGGCACTTCGAACACGCAAATTTACGGCACGGGCATTTATGCTGATACTTGCGCCAATCAGTTTTACCTTACAGTTGCCACCCGAAATCAAACTACGCCTGTTGTCGCTTTCAATAGTTTACTTACAAAATACACAGGTTTTTGGTGCGATGCACGATATACCGATTCCCTTTTAATATACGGGCATCACACAAACTGCGCAGATACTTCTGGTGCCCAATATCGTATAACCGATCTCTCAAACACCACCATCTACTCACCCGAAATAGCATTTTCAAACAAGTATTATTTCATGGTTTGGGCTGTGCTCACAGGCAGCAAATTCGAAACACGTTACATGCGCATGGACAGCACCGGCGCTGCAATTGGCAGCGTGCAAGTTTTGTCCGATACGGTTTCGAACAGACCAGATGTGGCTTATAATGGTTCCGAATTTATGGTTGTATGGGAAGACTCGACTTCACTGGGCAAAGGAATTTATGCACGATATTTTAGCAATGCGGGCGCATCACTTTCGAGCGCATTCTTATTGGTGAACGACCAATTTGCAATGAACGCCTCAGTTTGTGGTATTACGTCGGGAAACAAATTTGCAGTAGTTTGGCAACGTCAAAACACCACCACATCCGACGACATCTATATTGGTATAGTGGAACACCTTGCGTCGTCAACAATATATGGTTCACAAGTTTACGCCGAAACAGGCAGCCAATCCGAACCAGATATTGCAAGTTATGATAGCGGTTTTCTTGTAATCTGGAAAGATCTGCGCTCGGGTGTGGATACCGACATATACGGTCGTTTCCTCACAACCACAGGTGCAACTAGCGGCAGCGATTTTGCTATTTGCGACAGCACAGGTAGTCAAAGCGAGCCGAGAATCGCATATCGCGCTGCAAGCAAGCAGTTTTGCATAGTGTGGAGTGATTTTCGTAGTGGCGCGAACACCGATATTTATGCGAACATAATATCTTTGCCAAATGTTACAGTGAGTACACCAAATGGCGGTGAAAGCATAACTGGCGGAAGCTCATACAATATCACCTGGACTTCTTCGGGCATCGACAGCGTGAAAATTGAATATTCCACAAACGGTGGCTCGACGTGGAACACAATTATCGCCCGCACACCTTCCGATGGCAGCCATAGCTGGACAGTGCCAAACATCTATTCGAGCAACTGTCTCGTTCGCATAACATATCTTTCCGATGGCACCATAACAGATCAATCGGACGCAGTTTTTCGCATTATAAATTCCGATTTCTGCACATACATAAGCCGAGTGAGAAACATCACAAATGCTTCAAAACTCGAAAGTTACAATAAAATGGTCTATACTGCTGGCAGATATGCAGCATCCAGTGCTCGCCGCATTATCGCCATCGATGTCTCCGATTCCGCAAATCCAGTTGTCACCACCTCCACCGATATACCTAATAGCGATTATGGCACAGGTATCGAAATAATGGATTCGCTCGTACTTGTATCATCTTCTGGTTCAAAACTTTACGCGTATAAACATAACCGCACATCCGATACCCTAATGTTAATGTCTCAAACCTCACTTTCGGGTTATGGCTATGAGATTGTGCATAAAGATACAGTTGCCTATGTTGCGGCTTCTTCAAATTACGCCATTTACAACATGAAAAACCCAGCATCACCGGTTTCGTTGGGCACGGTTTCGGCTTATGCCACAGCCACAGGTATGCATCTACAAGACACAATGGTCTTCACCACTGAGGCAAATACAACTGGTGGTTCGGGTTTTCGCATTTTTAAACGCAATGCCGATTACACGCTCACACAGCTCGGTTCAAAAAACCTGCCCGGCTACGGTAAAGACGTAAGTGGCGATTATACATCTGGTTACATGCTCGTATCCGACGGTGTGCGCCCTGCAACAAACACAGGTGTCTCATTTATGCTCGATGTAAACCCGGCTTCGTCATGCGACACTGTGGACAACTTTCAAACGACAAATGCCACTCAAATTGCGCTGTGGGCAGACAGAAATTTTGCCTACATAAGCAGCGACACATCGGGCATACGCATACTCGATCTCTCAAACCCCACAGATATTGTGCAAATTCTCAAAGTGAATACAACGCCTTATAGAGTTGTGGACATTTTCGTCGATGGCAGTTTCCTCTATGCACTTTGCGACTCCATAAGCACAAACAACTACTCTGTGCGCATATATCGTCTCAACAATAATCAGCCGCGCCTCGAAATTTCCTCGTGGGCTTTTGCAGATTCCACAGATTTAAACGGCATTTTCGAGCCTGCCGAGACATTGGGCTTGCGAATTACAGTTCGCAACAATGGTGCCGATACAGTAAAAAGTGCCTATGTAAAAGCAAGTATCACTTCTGGTGATGCGGCATTTATAGGCAGTGATTCTGTTTGGTTGGGCAATGTTTTTGCGGCAACTCCTCGCACACACGATTTTCTCGTGCGAATTTCCGCAAGCGCACCCACACCTTCAACACTAACAGTGCACTTGGCAGGGCATAGTGCCAATGGTGGCACACCTTCTACCGATGCCTCAGCAATTATTCAACAGTTCACGCCAACACTCGAAATACTATCGTGGGAGTTATTCGATTCTTCCGACGCGGATGGGCATTTCGAAGCTGCTGAAACTCTCGCACTTCGTGTTATTGTCGCGTCCACCGGTGCAGATACCGTAAAAAACGCATGGCTGAAATGCAATGTGCTTTCGGGTTCGGTTGGCATGCTCGCACCCGATTCCATTTGGATTGGGCGGATGAATCCCGGCATGCGCGACACATTATTTTTCTCGGTAAAAGTTTCGGATGGCGCTGTGCCTGGCAATTTCGCCGTACGCATTTGGGCGCATTCATCGAACGACGGCAACCCCATGGACACAGCAAATGGTACCATCGAATTTTCGGCGCCCATAGCGATTACAACTTGGGCATTTTACGACTCATCCGACGGCGATGGACATTTTGAACCTGCCGAAACACTTGCACTGATTTCATTTATACAAAACACAGGCTTCTCTAGTGCCAAAAATGTGTGGATACGTGACAGTGTTTTGACCGGCGATGTTACACTTTTGGGTGATTCGATTTTCTTAGGTGTGCTCACGCAAGGCGCCTACGATACTGCCGAATTTGCCATTCGTGTCAATGCTGGCGCCACAGTGCCATCGAACTTACAAGTTGTGCTCAAAGCGGCAACTGCAGCAGGAGACCTTGCACGCGATACCGCAACCACCACCATTGATCAAAACTCATCCATAACATTTTCAAGCTGGGTTTTCTACGATTCTTCCGATGGCGATGGTAGCTTTGAACCCGCCGAAACTTTGGCACTTTACGCTATCGTTCGAAATTCGGGCTTTTCGACAGCGACAAATGTTTGGGTGCGCGATAGCATACTTTTGGGCGATGGCACATTGTTCGGTGTCGATTCGATATTTTTGGGCACTATGGCACAAGGCGCTTACGATACAGCTATATTTTTCATCATTCTAGATGAAGACGCAACAACACCTTCGCAGCTTTCTGTTGTGTTGAAAGCATTTAACAGAGAAGGATTTTCGGCACGCGACACGGCAACTGCAAATATTGTCGATGGACAAGGTTTTTCCGAGGATGTCGAAACTGGCATAGGCACCTGGACAACTTCAGGAACTCGTTGGCACATATCCACAAGCGACTGGTCTTCGCCAACGCACAGCTGGTTTGTGGGCGATTCCATCACCCTTATGTATCGCGATACCTCTGATGCCTCGCTCATTGCGCCATACATAAAAAAGAACACCACCGACGATATGTTTGTTTTTCACCACCGTTACAACACCGAAATTCAAACTACAACACCCGTCACTCATCGCGACAAATGCTTCCTCGAAAGTTACAATGGTTCTACATGGGCAAAACTCGATTCTTTCTGTGGCAATTCTGCAGGTTGGGTTCGTTATTCACGCGCGCTCACATCGCTTGCAGTTGGAGATAGTTTTCGAGTGCGCTTTCGATTCAATTCCGACAACACCACACACGTGAATGGTTGGTGGATAGACGACATATATTGTGGTGCATTGCCCACTGCCGACCTCTACGGTCCGCGATTTTTCCCTCATGCGGCAAACACCGGCGACACAGTTACCTTTACGGTGAACTACCAATCGCCATCAGGCACAGCGCCGTCTTCCGCATATCTTGTGCTCAATGGCACAAATTACGCCATGACCACGGCGGGCACAGCTTTTTCTACAGGCGTAACATACTCGTGCAAAGTTGTGCCACCAGTTGGAAACCTATCGCATCATTTTGAGTTTGTCAAAGAGAGCAACTGGCGTTTTCCAAAAACAGGTGAAATCGAAGGACCAATAATTAACGACAGTAGCGAAGTTTTTTGGAATTTTGAGGACGTATCACACGGCACGGCAACTACAATTGCACCTGTAACTGTACCTGCAACTATAATCTGGGCATGGGGCACACCGACATCAGGACCTGGTGCAGCACATTCGGGCACAAAACTCTGGGCGACAGTGCTTAACGGCACTTATCCAAACAATGGCAATGCGCGCATTATCACCGATACCCTCGACCTCTCCGATTGCACAAGTCCATACCTGCAGTTTTGGACATGGTATGTTTTTGCGCAAGGCGGCATAGCCCTACCCTACAAACGCGACAACGTGCATTTGCGTATTGTGTGCACTTCGCCTGCGGAGACAGTTTTTGTTAATCCAATCTATCAATACCCAAGTTTTGCCTCAAACAACACCAAAACAAACGTTAACGGGCGACCGAGTTTCGGCGACACTACTTCATCTTGGGAGTTGTTCCAATTTGATTTGAAACGTTGGGCAGGCAAAAAAGTTTTTGCACGCTTTGAGTTTGGCTCCGATAATACCTCTAACGCTGCCGGCTTCTACTTCGATGACGTTCGCGTCATATGCGAAAACAACATGATACCAATTCTATCTCTCGAAATCAATGATCTGGACAGTGCAGTGCTTAATTTCGAGGCAAATGAACGTGGTATGCTTTTGCAACAAACTGCAGACGACTCACTTTCAATAATCAACACTGGCAATGTACCCTTCGATCTCGGCTTGCGCATAACTCGTTTCGACACAACACGTTTTCATCTCGCCGACACATTAGGTTACGGTTTGTTCAATGTGAAAGCACTTTTCACATCGACGCTTACGCCACCCGAAAGCCTTGATTTCCGCACAACCGATGCGCTTATAATCGACTCAGTTGTTTTCGCATCACTTAATAATTACGGTTTGGCAGGCAACAATATTTTGCCACTTTCTAGTTCGTTCTTGTGGTTTTTGATACGAACACCAACATATTACCACAGCGGCAACTTGAACTTGCATATATTATTACGTGCGCGTGAGCATCTGCCATCATCTACATTTTAATAAATCTCCGCACACCCGCAAGGGCGCACAAAGGCACGCAGCGCATGCTTTTGAGCCTTACACCGACTTGAGCTGAGAAAAGTTTCCGGTGACGCAGTAGTTTTAACAGCTGCGTCACACATATTCTCCAGCAAGCGACTACCACCCGCGTCTTGTTTCTAACGATTTCAACAAGATGCAGAAATTTTATCTTTGCAAATAATGAAGTCCGCAAAACAAGTCGCAAGCAGCACATATAATTTCTCAGCCCAGCTTGCAAACATGCAAAGGCACACAGTGCATGCTTTTGAGTGCTTACACCGACTTGAGCTTAAGAGAGTTTATAAGGTGATGTTGGCAACAGGATCAACGGCTTTACCTAGTTTGCGAAGCTCATAGTGCACATGCGGACCGTGGACTCTGCCAGTTTTGCCGCTAAAACCAACGAGCTGTCCGCGCTTTATTGCTTTGCCTATTGTAACTGATGGCTCAAACAAATGCGCGTAAACTGTCAGGTAACCGTTGAGATGATCGATGTGAACGTAGTTGCCATAATATTGGTCGAAACCCACTTCCGCGACAATGCCGTCGGCTGTAGCAGCAACTGGTGTGCGCTCGGGAACGGCAATATCGATACCCGTGTGTGCTGAAGTCCAAATCCCACCATGGTCGCCAAACTCGGCAGTCACCACACCAGAAACAGGCAAGCCCGATGGCAAAAATGCCTGCAAACGCGCCTGTGATTCGATGAACTCGGAAAGCTCTGGTATGCCTTTATCGGGCTTAAATGCCGAGCTTTTGGACAAACCTGTTGGCAAGTAATATTTTGAAACATAGTTGCCAAATTTGGTTTGCCGTTTTTTTTCTTCGGCACCAAGCGCGCGCTCCATCAGCAAACGCATCTCGCGCATTTCATCTAGGCGAACTGCTAGCGTATCGGCTTTGACAAGCGCTTGTTTGAGGCGAATGTTCTCGGTAACGAGTTTGCGAACAGCGTTTGCTCTCCCTGCAAAAAACATCACAGCAGCCATACCAACAAAAAGCAAAAGCCAGCCAAGCACAAATCCACCAAGTGCAAGGGCAAGTTGCCAGCGGTTTATCTTGAGCGCAAAACTACGCCCGCCGCCAAAAGGCGCCAAAATAACCGATACGTATTTGCGATGTGCCATATTCGTTTTGCACAAAACTGTGCATTATCAGGTGCGATATTTGTTCGTCAACTCGACAGCTGCCCAGTTGAGAGCGCGTGCCGATTCGTCTGTGAGATACAAGGCAAAACGTGCGCCGAAGTTGCTGGCGTCTTTATAGGTTCCGATGAGCCTATTGTCGCCACTTTTGTTGTCTACAAAAAAATCTATGCCCTTTATGGATTTTTGTTTATTGTAGGGCAATGAATGTGCTTTTGTTATCCATTTGTTCTCGCAGCACACTTTTGCTACAAATTCCTTAAATCCATCGGGAAAATTGTCGTCGCGAAAAGTTGG
>CAYUDB010000006.1:0-27332 GCA_964443405.1 uncultured bacterium
GGTGACTGGGTTGTGCCTATTCGATGTAGATGAGCCGGCGCGAAAAAGTGGAGTTGCCAGCCTTGATTTTGGCAAAATATATGCCCGAATTATTGGCATGCATGTCGAAGTCGATTGTGCAATGAGAGTCTTTGGCAATAAACTCGCGAGACGAAACGCATTTGCCCAAAACATCGTAAAGCTCTGCAAGAACAACAGTTCCGTCGGGCACATGAAGAGTGGCGCGTGTGGAGGAGTTGAACGGGTTTGGCGCGAATTCTGTTAAACTTGCGCGAGTGGGCAAAGTTTGCTCATTGATGTCGGTGGTACGAAAAGAGATAACACCCACAAAATAACCGAGCACATCGTCCCATTCGCCATCGGGCACGAGCAAAAGCGGTGCTCCTATTGGGCGAACGTAAAACTCCACAAATTCTGCTTGCGTGTTTGCAAGGTTCACCGAAAAACTACCCTCATCAAATGTAGGTGTGAAAGGTCCGAGCCAGATAAATGAGCCATTTGGCATATTCTCGCGCCAACCCACAGAAAAAGAGTTCTCGACACTCGTGCACAAGTTGCCAAAGTAATCGCGAACTTCAAAATACACTTCGGTTGTTTCGTTCATTGCTATAGAGGCGGGTGCATTTAGGGTGAGGATGCCGTTGAATCGAATGTGAGTTTCGATGGAAGGCAAACCATGCGCTGCGAGATGAACGGTAATCTCTTCAGGTTCCGAATCGGAGATAGGCAAAACTCCAATGCCGCCAATAAGTTCAATGGTTGAAGGATAGGTTACAGTGCCATCGCCATCGTCCTCAACGACAACGACATTTACAGTGCCCGAAAACGACGCCGCGATTCCTCGCACATTGGCAAAAACAGCCATAAGCTCACGAGTTTCACCGGCAATAATTGTTGTGCCATCGTCGATAAGCAGAAGAGCGCCGCCCGACTCGGCATTTAAAAAGTGCAGTAAAAATGGCGCAGGTGTCTCAATTGAACCGGTGATAGTTACGAGAGCATCTTCGGCGATTTCGTCAAAAACTTCGAAATATCCGCGTCCGCGCACAATGGATGTCGAATATGGTGCACTTGCACTGCCAGTAATCTCGATACCGACGGTGCCCGAAAAGGTGGTGTCCACGTAACCGTATGCATCGACTGCGAATATATCGATGCGGTGCCACATACCCGCCAAAAGCAAACCCGAGCTTGCGGGCAAAAATATCTCGTAACGCACCGCAGGGTTCGTTGAGGCTTCGAGCACCGAAAAAGAAAACTCGGTTGATTGCTTGAGATATCCGTTGTCGAAAGCTCCACGTTTTTCGGCATCAGCGAAGGTTATTTTGATATCGTCTTGTGGTATATCGGAAGTTATGTAAACATAGCCCGCGCTATCGAACTCGAACGGCATGTATTCGCTCGAATGCCAGTGTTCACCACTGGATGTGCCAAACATCAGGTCAGCATAATCGGATGTGGAGTTGTCGATATAAACAGGCATAGTCGCGTTGCCAGAAACGTTTTCTCCGTAATCGTTTACGAGCAGAATTTTTGCACGCGCAGTGTCGCCTGCAACAATGGCATTGGCTCCACTATAGACGATGGATGTGGGCATGCTCGCATCAAGGAAAATCATCGGTGTCCAAAGTATGTTCAAAAGGCTTGTACCGCTTGTAACAATCGGGCGCACAAAAACGCCCAAAGTATCTGCCTCGTCATCGATGACGGAAAATGCAGTGATGCCATTCGATAAACGAGCTGTGGGAGGTTCAAAATCGAAGCTTTCGGTGCCCATCAAATCGGCAAATTCGATGGTAATTGTGGTAGAATCGTCTCCAAGGTCGGGCGAATTCATTGAATTCATGGATATACCAATGAGCGATGCGCTAATGCCAACTGTATTTGCCAAACCTTCAAATTGCCCGACAATTGCTGCGATACCGCCTTCATCAAAAAATTCAATTACAAGCGTATCGGAATGTAATGAGCCGATATTGTCAGATACTTCGAAAGTTACAACTTCGGCTTCGGTGTTCGCGGGTATAAAATATCCGCATCCGCCAAAAAACGACACCGTAACATCGCGAGCAGGGTCAAAATCGTCGAAATACGCCGCGCAAATTGTGGCTGAAGAGTTTGGGTTCGATTCGGAAAGCACTTTTATGCGGAACGCGGCTGGTAACATCGGTGTGCTGTAAAGTGTGGGCACCGGTAAACCTGTGGCATCTACTGCGAAAACACGCATGGGGAAAGAGCTATCTCCCAAATTTGCGGGTGCTCTTTTCACATCGTCGAAGCCCATTTTTGTGGCACTGGCGCCAGCAGGTGTTATGGCAAAACCCACAGGCACTGCAGATTTTAACTCGCCAGCCAAATCGGTTGCAGTAACAACTATAAATTCCGCTTCAGCATCGGCAAGCGCAATGAAAGACGGTGACGAACCAGATATGGCATAATCGAATTCTACGCCAAGTGTCTCGCCTGTCATAAGGTCGAAGAACAAAACTGAAGAATTTGGTTCGCTTTCCACAGCCGCAATGTGAATAGTGCCCGAATATGACATATCTGCCATGCCACTTGGTGCGCTTGCCGAAATTATTATTGGCGCCAAAGCTCCAGCCGGATAATCGTAAGTTAGCCTACTGACACTTAAAAAAGTCATGCGTGGCGTTTGCGCAAAAAGCACGCCAATTGCACAAAAAATCATCGCAACTGCCCAATTTCTTTTCATCCTAACCTCCCAAGTGTTTACGTGCAAAAATGCCGAGCATTCATCGAACGATTATTGTTAATCTCTTTACCATAAAATACTTACTCCACTTAAAGCAAGCAAGATTAATCTGATATCATTCATTTCATTAGAGCTTTAACAGAAATTGTGCCAAAGAAAAAACTATTTTTGCACAAATAGCAATTGGCACGGCTCTGGTAAGGCAGTAATTGTGCTGGCGCCCATTTTGCAGATGAGATTTTCCGTGTGCATATTTGCAATAGATTATTTTGCAATGAATTATGAGGAAAGCACCAAGTGCGCAAAACAAATGCTCTTGTTTTTCTGGCTGAAACGGGTATATTTAGAAAATTGCAGTTGGCACCGGCATTTTTTTGGAGGCAAAATGAACGAAACCATCGCGAAAACAATGCTCGATTTGATTCCGGATGGAGTTGTGCTCGTCAACGAAAACGGCGAAGTTCAATACGCAAATTGGCTTGGCGAAAATCTTTTCGGCATTGAAGAGAACGATGACGGTTATTATGAGTTTGAAAACAAGTACTTTCGCCACATGCAAAAATCGTTTGCAAGCTCCAAACTGCTTATTTGGCACGATATTACCGATATGGTGAAGCTGCTCGAAATCTCTGTTATCGATCTCGAAACAGGTGTTTATAGCTCGCGCTTTTTGCAAGAAGATCTTGACCGTGAATTTGACCGCGTTCGTCGTGCAAACGCGCAAATGGCTCTGGCACTTATAGATGTGGACGCGGGCACAAATGGTCCTTCGATGCGCGAAATTGCACAGACACTCAAAGCTTCGGTGCGCAATTTCGACAGAGTTTTTCGCGGCACTCGCTCGAATTTTGCTGTTATGTTCTTTGCCATCACTAACGATAAAATCGAAAGCTTTGCCCAACGCATAATGACTGTGCTCAAAGATAAAGGTGTGCTTGCAGTTAGCGTGGGTCTTACACTTTCCGAAAAATCGCCATCAGCCGATGCCATGTTGCGTCAAGCCCAGCGCGCACTTTATGTTGTGAACGCACGTGGCGGAAACTCGTTTTCGGTTTATTGAGTTTGAGAGAATTTTATGCAAATCCATTCCATACAACTTGTTCTGGCAATTCTTTTGGCGGTAATCTTCTTTTATCGCGTCGAGAAATCGCGTATTTACCGTGCCCGAAAAAATGCACGGCGAGCGTTTAGTGAATTTCGCGAAATATGTGATGCTTTTTTCGTTTCGCATTCCGATAGGGCAATGCACAGTTTGGCGTTGAAGTCTCGACTTTTGAGCGACATTGCCGCCACAGACGACGAGGTGGTTGTGGCTACACGCATGCTTTTGGGTGCGACAATGTGCACGCCTGACGCAGATGCAGCAGATGTTGATGTAATTAAAGCATATGCGGAAAAAGCTCTTGCGCTTTTACACTATGTTCGCCATTTAAACAGCGCTTTTGAACGCCGCTTCGCTATCTTCATACCAAAAAACAAATTCCACGGTGCGGCAAAAACATCTTCAGCGCTTTTTGCGAAATTCGCCATGCGCTATCGGCTTTTTTCCTGACCAATTTTTTGACGCCCATTACCTGAGTGGAGTGTGCATCCCAAAGGTCTTGCTTTCTTTGCATTACAAACTTTGTAATAGCTAACAAAAACCACCAAGCTTTTGCTTGGTGGTTTTGTCGTTATGCACAAAATAACTGGTCATTCTTGAGATGCGTGCCGAAGCAGTTTATTTGGAGCGCTTTCGAATAGCGACGTGGCACAGCGAAATGTCTTGCAACAATTGGGTCCTGTCCGCGTGCATGTTTCAGAGCGATGCGCTTAAGCAAAGTGCACAGATTATTGGAGCTGTAGGTTGAGTTTAAAGTGCACGATTCTCAAGAGCAATTGCTTTAACGGCGCACAAATATTTGTTATGTGATTGAGCAGTAACCTTTTACCTGGGTGTCGAATGGTGGTGGCACGTGGTAGAGTATTATTTTAGCAGCACTGCGTTTTTTGTAATGGCAACATCACCCGAAGTGATGGTTATCATGTAAGTGCCTGCAGGTAAAGGTGCGCCTTCCGAATCGAGACCGTCCCAAATGAAAGTGCCGTGCGCTGGTATTGATGTGCGCAAAACAGTTCTACCATTCATATTTGCGATTTGTAATGAGCCGAAATTCGGTAAGTTGTATGAAATTTCGACTGACGCATTGAACGGATTTGGCGAAATATTTAGGGATGCGCTTTGTGGCAGTTTATCGGTTTCGGAAATGGATGCATCGTTGTAAATAATTGTCCAACAAGTATCTCGCAGATTTGAAGGACACAAAGACGGCGCGTCGGCAAGGCGAACGCAAACGAGATAAGTGTCGGGTACCGATGTGCGACCTGCCCAGAGTGCGCCAAAGAACGAAACTCTGTTTATGCTAAGCGAAAGTGGAGAAGGCACCAGCAGAGAATCGGCGTTCCAGCGTTTGATAAGCCCGCCTGTAGAGTGATTGAGCAAAACATAACATGCAGAGTGTTTTAGAGATGCACAGTGATTGTCGGTGGCGGTAAGCGTGAAATCGGCTTCGGTAGTGAGTGAATCGATAACTGTGCCTGCACCAAAATTCACAGCTGAGATAACAGGTGCAGTGCGGTCGATGTAGAAAGAATAGGATAAAGTTTCGGCAATGTTGTTGCCCAAAAGGTCGCGCGCACGAACAAGTGCTACTTGCACCAAGCCTTCAGGAAAATCTGCAGGCGGCGTAAACACAAGATGCGGTGGCGTGAAAGTGAGGCAGTCGAGTGAATCGTAAATAGTGCCGTTTACCGAAAGTGCAATACTCATTTCGGCAACTCCATCTGGGTCGGTTATGTCGAGCGATATGCTCTGGCGCAAACATGTGCTCACCGAATCGGGTAAGGGCTGAACCGGTATTGCATGAGGTCCCTCAGATGAGCGGAAATAGTGAACAGTGTGCAAAGTTGGGTTGCCACATTGCGCAGCGTCCACAGCATGGAAAATAACGGTGATATCGCGGTCGAAGGATACGCCAAGCATCGACATGTTCAAAGTAACTGTGTAGCCATCCCAGAAAAACCCTGTGGATGCCGGTGTGTATGTTATTTCATTGATGGTAACCGCCAAAGATTCGGCAGCAATACCTGCGCCCGGGTCTTCAATGCGAGCGGTCACTGTAGAAAATGGAGTGCCAAATATTGTGCCGTCGGGTGGGTTTACGGCACTTATGGAAGGTGCAATATCGTCCCAATACCATGTCCAGCAAAATCTTTCGGAAATATGTCCACCTGCGGCATCGGCTATGTCTTCAACGCACACACGCATTGTCTCAACTGTACCCACGCTATAGGCAGGGCGAAACATCGCTGTTGTGGCGGTATGTGAGATTTCTGGTGCACTTGCGCTGTATTCGACACCGTTTAGGCTTAGGCGTATTGTTGACCAGTCGATTGTGCCTGAGGTGGAGAAATTTATGAACATCGGGTTGTTGCACGAAGAATAGGAACCATTTAGTGGGGTTACACTTGTTACAACAGGACCTGTTGTTGCTGCTGGCGGGTCGAATAGTGCACCGTAGATGTCGGAATTTGCTGCGCCGCGCTGGTCTGTCCAAATGACAAAGTATTTGTAACCCGAAGTGATGAATTCTATTTTAGGCAATTGCTGGTTTAAATCTGCTGTGCTAACTGCAAATTCATCATCTGTTGGCACCGCTGAGATGTTCAAGAAGCGTCCCCACAAATCGGTGGCAAATCCTGTGCGTTGATCTGTCCAAACTACAAAAAGCCCAGAACCATGACAAGCGATATCGGGTTTTGTTTGTGCCTGCGCTTCAAGGCAAACCGCCACAGGACCTATCCCACCGGGTGTCCAAATTCCTGCGAAAATATCGTTGCCTGTGGCACCCGAATTTGCCTGCCAAGCAACCGCAAAACCTGATGTCGCAGCTGTTGTTCCGTGAATTCCGCACACTGAAGGTTCGATTGCCGTGGCATCGGATACCAAAAGCATAGGACCTGTAACAGCTTCGCCTGAGGCGTCAAATTTTTGACCGAAAATGCCCGTGAGCTGAACATGCCACACTACCAAAAATTCATAACCGTTGAAAGCAACATCGGCGCCAGCAGCGGGTGCGGCAAGTGTGCTCACAATAGGCGTGCCCGAAGTGCCAACTGCATATCTTACTTCATTTCCCGAAGCTCCTGCATTGTAAGTCCATACGCACATTGTGGCATCATGGGAACGAGCGATTTCGGGGTCTTGAATACTTGATGTAACAGTAGCATAAGGTGAAATTGTGCCTACTGTACCTTCGCAATTTGCATCGATTGTATTGAAAACATTGCCCGATACCTGATCGAACCAGAAACACTCAAATTGTGATGTAGCATCATCATACGTGACAAAGGGCCATGTTTGCACGCCTGCGGCAACAGCAACAACATATCCTGCACTTCCAACTGTCCCAGAAGGATAAACTGATGTGCCAAATATATTTGGGTTCCCCGAACCAGCACGATGATCTTGCCATAACACGAAAAAGCAGTCATCGCCGGCAGTAACTTGCGGGTTAAGTTGATCGCCAGCAGCAGCGCAAATCATAACCTCTTGCCCAAAAATCGCTACCGCAAAACATAAAATCGCCATTGCAAAAATTCGCCTCATATCTACCTCCGAAACAGTTAATCAATATTATACCAACTCGACCGACATTCCACAAATCTTTTTTCTACTTTGTATCACATGCCAATGCCGGTGCCAGTGGGTAAATTCCAGTGGCTACGCCACCTGCATTCGGCGAGATTAGCGACATTAACGCAACCTTTTGACGTGAAAGCAACAAATGGCTCGAATGGCAAAATGTTATTAAAACCATCATCCACCCTGTGCCCACATGAAGGAAGAAGGTTGCAAAACAGCGCAGGTTTTTGCCTGAGCAGTGCTATAGAAGATTTTCGAGGTCGAACTTCGAGAACATGATGTCGAGTGCACGTTCGACAGCATTCATTGCAGCCAAAAGGTCGGGGTCGTCTTCCCAATCATCGTCGTTTCGCAAATGCACAGCGCTCTCGATTTCGCCCAAGGCGAAACCGTTTTGCTCTAAAAGAACTTCGAATACGCCTTCAAGCGCGTGTTTGTCGTATTTGCCGGTCAAATCTACCGCCTACAAAATTTATACCTCTTATTATAATGAAAAAGGCAAAACAACGCAAGCATTTTTAGTAGCCTAAAGTGCTTTTGAACCTGCGATGTGCCCAAAAATATTGTTCGGGATGCGCACGTATAGCATTTTCGAGTTCCAAAGTAAAATTTTGCGTGAGTTCTCGTATTGCGTCATCAGTGGGCTTTGCGCCTTTGGGATGAAAAATTTTTGTGCAATAACCGTCATGAGAAATGCCATCAGCACGACGGACAATGTAGCCCACAACTAGCGGATAGCCTGTTTTCAGAGAAAAAAGCGCCGCACCTTTCGGAGTCGATGCGGGAAGCCCAAAAAAATTGACCACAACGCCATGTTTGCCAGCATCCTGATCGGAGATGAGAACCGTCATGCCACCGAGCGGGAGAGTTCGCAGCGTTTCGCGAACAGCTTCACGCGGTGAAAAAGTGCGCACACCTGCCGCAAGCCGAGCTTGTTTCACGCGCGCATCGATAAGCGGATTCGACTGCTCGGTAGCCACTGCATCGAATTTTATGCCGCGTGCCGAAAGTGCCGCGCCGAATATTTCCCAGCTGCCGAAATGTCCGGTAACTAAAAGTGCTCCAATATGTTGAGACGCAAGTTGTTCTATTTCGTCGATGCCGTGCATCGACACAAGCTGCTCGATTTTGGGTGCAAGTCGCGGTAGAATAAGCATTTCCACCATCGAGCGCATGAAATTTGCATATGAAGCGCGCAAAATGTCATCACTTTGCTTGCGCGAAAATGTTTGGTTAAAGCAAAAGGCAAAGTTTTTGCGCGCCACATTTCGACGTAATCCCAAATGCCATGCACAGTTACCCAAAAACGCACCAAAATTTAACGCCGCTTTGTGTGGCATGATGTGCAAAAGCTTAGTTACAATTAAATACAGAACATATTCTGCAAGATGTGCAAGTTTTACGTGTTTTTTGTTATTTGAACTCATAATTTGAACTTTGCAAAGCACGGTGAATTGTAGGAATCAATATGAGAAAATTTTATCGGCTTCGGCAGCTTCTTTGACTACTGTGCTTGCGGCAACGATTGTTACAGATGGGTGGATGTCGTTAACTGAAAGACCGCGCAATTTGAGGCATGGACTGCACGCCAAAAGTTTGCCGCCAAGCTCAACGTAGAGTTCAAAAAGCTCGGATAATGGTGTAAAATGTTGTGGCGCTATTGTTTTACGCACTTCTTCGCACAAAAGGTCCACAGCATCCACTTGCAAAACCATAGTCACGCTGTGCCCAAGTGAAAGCGCAGCTGTGGCAATGCTAAAAGGAATGGTCGCACGTTCGGGGTGCTCTTGCCCGCCGGTGACGATGAACAGGAATTTTGCCATAGTTCTCTCCGAATGTTTTTCTTGCCCTGTGATTTTAAATAGTTAATTTTCGCGCGATTTCGAAAGTAAAATTTGCATGACACAAACTTTTTAATCGGAGACGTTTAATGAATGAACATTTGCAAAAATTCGAACGTTTGAAGCTGCTTTTGGATCAGGCGGGCATCAATTATTTGGCAGACCCCGACAAAGCTGTGTGTGCGGTGCGTGTTCGCGAGCTGCGAAACTGCGATTTCAACACAGTTTACATAGCCTTGCAGGGCAATGGCGAAGACATAATCGTCGCTACACTCACCATACTTGACGGCGAAAAAAACTATCATTATCCCAAAAATGTGCTCGAAAATTGCATGAAATTCAACAAACAATACGGGCTTCTGAAAACACAATACGATGAGCGATATGGTGATATAGATCTTTCCTATGAAACATGGCTCGCAACTTTGCCCGAAAATTTTGCCATAGGCTTGCACTTGCTTATCACGAACGGCGATGATCTTGCGAAAGATCTGAAGAACCTAATTCGCCACAATGCGAGCAATAACAGTATCGAATCTTATGATGAGCAGACGAAAAATCTCGCATGAATTATAAAAAAACAGTTATTTTAGGAATAATTTTTGCGCTTTGCCTCATTGCTTTTTTAGTTTACAACTCAAGCTATGAGGCGTGGCAAAAGAAAATTGCGCTATCTGCGTTCGTTTTTGCAAATGCCGATAGCGCAAAAACTTTTGTGCTCGAAAAGGATGACGTTACATTGCGCTTGGAAAAATCGCTAACTGGTGGATGGAGCATGTTGCAGCCTGTGACAAGTGCGGTGGATTCAAATTACGTGGCAAACTTTTTCGCTAATCTGCGCAAGCTTAAAAAAATCAGCACCATCACACCCGAAAATGACGAATATGACGCCATTCGTGAGGCATCGGGCATAAAAAGTGGAGGTTATGCACAGCTTTCTTTTGCCGGCAAAAAAATCACAGTTGGTGGGCAAACTCCATCTGCATCAGGGTTTTACATTGCAATTGCTGGCGACACAAACATATACATTTCATCAAACGAGCTTTCCGATTTGCAGTTTACATCTCCTGCAGATTTTCGCGATAAAACTGTTTTTGCGCCACTAGATAAAAATGCAACTGATTCTGTTATTATTCAGCTCAAAAAAAATAAACTGACTCTTATAAAAATAGGCACACGCTGGATTTTCGAATATTCGCAGGATAGGACTGCCGAAATGTTGCCAGCCTCAACGCATAGTGTGGAGACATATCTCTCGCGAATCTTCTCAGTGCCAGCTATGGATTTTTTGGCGGAAAGTTTTTCCGATTCGGTGCTTGTGGCAAACAAACTTGTTGAGGTTGGCAATATTGCAATTTTTGTGCAAGATCGCCAGCCCGATCGCGTAACGTTTTATGCATCATTCACTCACGGCGATGAACTCCCAGATTTTCTTGTGGTGCATCGTCCATCTGGTTCGCCGATGTTCTTGTTGCCGGAATTTTTTTGGGAAGACATTTTGCCAAATCCGCTTGAGCTGCGAGACCGCACTTTTTTTCCTGCTGTGGATGCGGATAGGCTTACGCTACGTTATCCAGACAAAAGAGAAATTTATGCCAAATTTCACGATGGCTCATGGCATGTAACGCATAAAAACGCACAAGGCATAGTCGATTCGGCATATGGATCGCGTGCTATCATCGATAATGTGCTGCGCGAGCTTTCATCCACAATTATCGATTCGTTCGGCGATTGCCCGTCTTTCAGCGCATCTGGTTTTTCGATAACTATCGGTGTGGGAAAGGATTCGGCAGAATTTGCATTTACCGATACATCTGCACGTAATTTTGTTGCACGACGAAAAGGTGTTCGGCAATGCATTTTTTTGCCGCGCGAACTATTTTCAAAACTGTTTCGCGAAGATGCGCCAAAGTTTTTGTCTCGCAAAATATTGCATAATTTGGCGCTCGCCACAGTTGTGGAGTTGCAGGTGAGTTTTCCCGATAAAAAATGCACGGTAAGCCGTGCGAACAACAAATGGTTCTTTGAGTTTGGCTCACAGCGCACCGAAATTTCGCAAGCGCAAGCCGATGAAGTGGCAAACAACCTCGTGTCCATCGAATATGTGAACACTGTTCCAAAACCAAACGACTGGCAAAATTCGTCGCAAGTGATGGCAGAAGAGTTTACAACTGTTTATGGCAAAACGATTTCCGTAATTTTTCGCTTATCACCATCGGGCAAACTTTATGCTTTTCTCGACGGAGGCACAGCTTATTATGAGGTTAACCCATCGGTTGTGAGTGTGGTGCGTGAAAAACTTGCAACATTCATTGGATCAAGAGATTAGTTTCCTGGAATGCCAGATTAGAATCATTGAAAGATGAGTTGATTTTTGCCCTAACGCGAAATGGGCAAAAGCAAATTAAAAAGCCCCCGCCTATTGGCGAGGGCTTTTTTGTTGTGCGGAAATTTTATGGCAGCCAAATTTTTCCGTGTGTGGCGGCGTAACCTGCGACTAGTGGGCTTGCAAGATATGTGTTTCCTGCACCTTGCTTGCCTTTGAAGTTGCGGTTGCCTGTGGAAATTTGATTTTCGCCAGCGCCTGTCATGCCTATTTGCCCATCGGCGCAACCGCCGCAGGCAGCGTGCGATACAACGGCACCCATGTCGAAAAGCTTTTTCCAAACGCCGTTGAACATGATTTCGGATGTGATGCGGCGAGTGGCAGGAACCACGCGAACTATAGTGCCGGCGGCAATTTGACCGTCGTCCATGGCGTCTGCGGCGGCTTCGATGTCGGAAGCTCTGCCATTGGTGCAACTGCCAATGAAAACTGAGTCCACGCGTGTGCCAATAAGCTCTCGCACGGTTTTTATGTTGTCGGGTGAGTGTGGTGCTGCAATTAGTGGTTCCAAATCGCGCAGATCGAAGGTGTGCTCTTCGCGATACTTTGCATCGTGGTCGGCAAAAACTTGCTCGTAATCCCACTTGGCGGGCGAAAGATCTTCAAGCTCATTTATAAGGTTTTCGTTTGGTGGGAAGAGTATGGAGATGAGTCCGAGTTCGGTGCCCATTGAGGCAACTGTAATGCGGCTGTCGAGGTCGAGAAAATCGGCGTAGTCGCCGTAAAGCTCAACAGAGGTGCCCAAAAGTCCAAACGAACCGAATTTTTGCAACAAAAACAAAACGAAATCTTTGGGTGTAACCAGTTCGTTTGTAGGAAAACCGTTGAGGTTGATTCGCACTGAAGGCGGCACTTCGAACCAAACTTTGCCTGTAGCCATTGCAAATGCTATGTCGCGATCGCCCATGCCTTGTCCGAAGGCACCGATGGCGCCGAGGATATTGTAATGGCTGTCGGTGCCAACTGCAGTCATGCCCGGACGCAGCCAACCTTCTTCGATAAGCGTGTGTGTGCCTATACCCATGTTCACATCGTAGAGTGCCACTTTGTGTTTGCGTGCAAAATCGCGCACTATCTGCTGATTTTTCGCGTAAGGGATATTATTCGCAGGCACAACTGTATCGAATGTGAAAACGGTTTTTTGCGTGTCGCGCACGGGCTTGTCCCTGACTTCCTCTTCAAGCTGCTTCACAACATTTGGTCCGCCGAAATCGCGTGCCGAACGCACGTCGATATCGAGCCAAACCACATCGCCCGGGTTGAGTTGCTTTTTACCGCTGTGTGCGGCAAAAATCTTCTCGATAATCGTCTGACCCATATAAAGCCTCCTTGATTTCTCCGTCTGCGTTTGGTAAACGTCTTAAATTGTGCGCTCACAATTTTTTTTCAAGAATTTTTTTCGTGACGTTCATTTAATTCTCGAATTTGGCGTGCAGCGAACAGTTTAGTTAGATGCATTACAGAGGGTTGGCGAAAAGGTATGCACACAAAAAATTGAGCACTCGCAAATCTGTTTTATCGTACTTTAGAACACTCTTTGACACAATCTCCTCATAGAAAAAACTTACGTGCTGCACAGCCAACGATGAAAAATCTTAAAAAAGTGCAAATGGATAAAAAATATGAAGGTGATTTGAAAGAGCTTGACCTTTTTTTCACAAGGATTATTTTGCAAGGTATTTCAACTTCCAATATAGGAGAGGAATTCGAAATGGCCAAAAAATTCAAGGCTATGGACGGCAATAGCGCCGTAACGCACGTGGCTCACGCCGTGAGCGAGGTTATAGCCATATATCCCATAACGCCATCTAGCGTAATGGGTGAGGTTGCCGACGCAAAAAGTGCTGCTGGCGAAACCAATATCTTCGGCTCTGTGCCCGAAGTTGCCGAAATGCAATCCGAAGCAGGTGCCGCTGGTGCTGTGCATGGCGCATTGCTTGCCGGTTCCCTTTCAACCACTTTTACAGCAAGCCAAGGCTTACTACTCATGATCCCCACAATGCACAAAGTGGCTGGCGAGCTTTTGCCTACAGTTTTTCATGTTTCGGCACGTTCGCTCGCGTGTCAGGCTCTTTCGATATTTGGAGATCATTCTGATGTAATGAACTGCCGTACAACAGGTTATTGTATGATGCCCTCGTCTTCGGTACAAGAAGCACACGACATCGCCATGATATCACACGCGGCAGCTCTCGAATGCTCTTTGCCGTTCTTGCACTTCTTCGATGGCTTCAGAACATCGAGCGAAATTCAAAAAATCACCTTGCTATCGAAGGACGAAATTGCCTCGATGATGGAGCAAGAGTTCATCGTGAAGCATCGCAACCGCGCACTTTCGCCCGATCACCCCTGCATTTGCGGCACATCGCAAAACCCCGACGTGTATTTTCAGGGTCGCGAAACGGTAAACCAATATTACGACCGCGTTCCTGCCATCGTCGAGAAATACATGGCGAAGTTTGAGAGAATAGCTGGTCGCAAATATGAGCTTTTCCAATATGTTGGCGCACCAGATGCAGAAAAAGTGCTCATTATCATGGGTTCGGGCGCCGAAACCGCCGATGAAACCGTCGAAATTTTGCGTTCACGCGGCGAGAAAGTTGGCGTGCTCAAAATTCGTCTCTATCGCCCGTTCTCGGTGAAACACTTTGCCGCAGCTTTGCCCAAAACCACCAAAAAAATCGCAGTGCTTGACCGCACAAAAGAACCCGGCTGTCTTGGCGAACCACTTTACCTCGACATTGTTTCGGCGATGACCGAGATGTTCGACGAAGGAATTGCACCTTTTACCGCGCGCCCGTTGATAGTTGGTGGGCGCTATGGTCTTTCGTCAAAGGAATTTACACCCGGCATGGTGAAGGCAGTTTTCGACAACCTCGACGCACCCAAGCCCAAGAACCACTTCACCATCGGCATAGTCGATGACGTGACGAATACAAGCTTGGCTTGGGACGAAACCATTTCGTCGTTCTGCTCAAACGCTTATCAGGCACAATTCTGGGGTCTCGGTTCCGATGGCACTGTTAGCGCAAACAAAAACACCATCAAAATCATCTCCGAAGCAACCGACAAATATTGTCAGGCATACTTTGTTTACGACTCCAAAAAAGCTGGTGCACGCACAACATCACATTTGCGCTTTGGCGACAGCCCAATAAAGAGCACATATCTTTGCCAAGGCGCCGATTTTCTCGCTTGCCACAACTGGTCTTTCATCGAGCGCTACGATATGCTCAAAAACCTCAAAGAGGGCGGCACATTTTTGCTCAATGCACCTTTTGGTCCCGAAGAAGTTTGGGAACATCTGCCTGCAAAAATACAGTGCCAGCTTGCTGAAAAGAAGATAAAATTTTACGTTATAAATGCTTACGAAGTTGCCAAAAAGCTTAAGCTTGGCGCCCGCATAAACACGCTCATGCAAACTGCTTTCTTCAAAATTTCGGGCGTTTTGCCACAAGAAAAAGCTATCGAACTCATCAAATCGCACACTCGCGAAACATATGCTCGCAAAGGTGAGGAAGTTGTGCGCAAAAACTTCGAAGCAATCGATTCGGCTGTTGAGGCGACTTTCAAAGTGAAATACGACGATGCAAAAATTTGCGGCGCCGAAATGCCACCTGTTGTCCCAAGCTATGCCCCCGATTTTGTCAAAGATGTTACCGCCAAAATCATTGCTCTCGAAGGCGATTCGCTCAAAGTTTCCGACATGCCCCCAGACGGCAAATGGATCTCGGGCACGACGCAATACGAAAAACGCAATATCGCCACCGAAATCCCTGTGTGGGAAAGTGCACTTTGCTTGCAATGTGGCATGTGTTCGCTTGTGTGTCCGCACGCTGCAATTCGCACAAAGGTTTACGACGCAACACGTTTAGAAAAAGCACCCGCTGCGTTCAAATCTATTGCCGCAAAAACCAAGCAGTTTGAAGGCAAAATGTGGACAGTTCAAATTGCACCCGAAGATTGTACAGGCTGCGGAGTTTGTGTGGAAGCCTGCCCCGCCAAGGACAAAGCCGACCCCACTCGCAAGGCGATAAACCTCGCCAGCCAGCTCGAACGCCGTGAAAACGAAGCGAAAAATTGGGATTTCTTCCTCACCCTCCCCGAAGCTGATCCGACCACGCTCAACAAATCCACTGTGAAAGGTTCACAGCTTTTGCGCCCGCTTTTCGAGTTCAGCGGAGCATGTGCAGGTTGTGGCGAAACACCCTACATCAAACTTGCCACGCAGCTCTTCGGTGAACGCATGCTCATTGCCAATGCCACAGGTTGCTCATCCATTTACGGCGGAAACTTGCCCACAACACCTTATTGCAAAAACGCCGAAGGGTTGGGTCCTGCATGGGCAAACTCGCTTTTCGAAGACAATGCCGAAGCTGGATTCGGTTTCAAACTCTCAACCGATCAGCTCAACCGCGAAGCTCACGATGCCCTCGCACGTGCCACATATATTCCACAAACTCTCAAAGACGAAATCGTCGCATGGAAATTCGACGACACCACCGACTATGCAACATGCCGCCTGACAATTGCAAAACTCCGTGAACTTGCACTTGCCAATGGCGACAATTTCCTCGCATCGGTCGCTGATTATCTGGTGAAAAAATCGGTTTGGGTGGTTGGCGGCGATGGCTGGGCATATGACATCGGTTATGGCGGTCTCGACCACGTTCTTGCCATGGGCAAAGACATCAACCTCTTAGTGCTCGATACAGAAGTCTATTCGAACACCGGTGGTCAAATGTCAAAGTCCACACCACGTGGCGCCACAGCTCGTTTTGCCGAAGCAGGCAAAGGCATGCCCAAAAAAGATCTCGGCATGATAGCTCAAACCTACGGTTACATTTATGTGGCGCAGATTGCCATGGGTGCCAACCCCGCACATGCGGTGAAGGCATTTATTGAAGCCGAGAGTTATCCTGGACCATCCTTGATAATCGCTTATTCGCCATGTATTTCGCACGGTTTCCGCGACATGCGTTACCAGCTCGACGAGCAGCGCAAGGCAGTGGATACCGGACATTGGGTTCTCTATCGTTTCGATCCGCGCCGTGCAGTGAAAGGCGAAAACCCGCTTCAGGTGGATTCCAAAGAACCATCACTCGACCCAACTGAATATCTTTACGGCGAAAACCGTTTCAAAGCCCTTGTCACTATCGATCCAAAACGTGCCGACATGCTTTTGCAACTCGCCAAAAAGGACATGCACCGTCGTTGGAACTTATATTCGCGTCTTGCCGCCCTCGACTATTCTTGGGCAAAAGAAGACAAATAGCTTATTGATTCTCCACAAAACACCCGCAGAAATGCGGGTGTTTTTTTTTGTGGCATCACATTGAATGGCGCAAAAGGTGTTTGTATAACCAGATAGTGAACAAGATTTGTGGCAGCTTACTCGCAAAAAAAAACGGAGCTGTTGCCAACTCCGTTTTGCGAAAAGCGCTGAGAAACAGTGCTATTTGACAAAAGTAACCGAACGAGTTACACTGCCGCCAGATGTGGTGAGGCGAATGGAATATGTGCCCGATGCAACTGTTTTGCCAGTGTTGTCGGTGCCGTTCCAAGTGATGCTATGTGCACCTGCGTTCATTGCTCCTGCTGCAACGATTTTGACCAATCTACCCGAGTTGTCGAACACTTCGATACCAATTTTGTCGTTGGTGGGAAGGTCGAAGTTGATTTGAGTGGCAGCATTGAACGGGTTTGGTGTGGCGGTGAAAGTGGTGTGCTTGGTAGGTGTGGATGGCTTTTCGGCAATGCCAACAGGAAATTCGAGATGATCGAAAATAGCACGATAAATTGCATCGCGGTCAGGGGAATCGGTGATGGCACCAAGATAAACCGACGAAACAAAAGATCGATAGTTTGGACCAGTTTTGGCAATCATGCGTGTAGCCGAAACTTCTGGCGCAGGGTCTGTGGCTTGAGATACCATAACTGCAATGCCACCATTTGTGGTTGAAAGCTCGTCCACATAGGCATCGGCAATTTCGCCAGCTTCATAATCGACTGTGAATGTTGCGCCGCCGAAGAAATCGGGGTTGCCAACTGTGAGATTGACAACATTGAGAGTTTCGTTGCCATCGGCTTCGAAACGCACGCCGAGATTGCGCACAAATGTTGTCATTGTGTCGCCTTCGGTGACCTGCCAGATGAAATCGTTGCCAATTGCCAAGAATCTGTTGTTGTCGGCAAGAAATTCGGCAAGCATGGTTTTGTCGGTGGGCAAGAAGAATGGGCGAATGTTCGGATATTGTCCCGATACGACAAAGATGTTGTCGTAGTTGATGAGCATGAAGTGTTCGAGAAGCTCGAATTCGTCGCTCACGTAGATATCGTATGTTGCAGAGCCGCTGACGAGTTCGTCGAATTTGTCGAGCAAAAGCTGAGTTTCGTCTATAGTGCCGCTGCCGCCTAAGCTGTCGGTAACTTCCCAATCGAGAACAAGGATGTCCGCTGCAGGACGATAGTCGATGCGACGACCGAGACCAAGTGCCGAAAGCGGAGAATCGCCTTCGTCGTACATGGCAACAACGCCGTAGTAGTAATCAGTTTCGGGTTCGCATTCGGTATCGATGAAATATCTGGTGGTGGCATCGGTTGTGGTGTGAACCAATTCGACATCTGTTGCTGCGGTGTCGGTGAAGGCGTATGTGGCACGATAGAGACGGTAGTTTGTAAGCTCTTCGGTTTCGGTTGTGCGATAGAGAGGTTCGTCGCGCAAGGCGTTTTCGACATTGCTGTATGTCTTTTGCAGTTTAAGCTCGGGTAAGCCTACGAGAGTTGTGCGAACAGCACCGCGTGCATCGCGTTCGACACGATAAAGACCACCATCGCCTGCTTCGACGTAAACACGTATAACCCAAATATAACCCGAGAAATCCGAGCCGGGAGGTGCTACATCGATGAGGTTGATGAAGGTATCGTATGCAACGAAATAGAGCCATGTGTCCAAATCGTGTTCGTCTGTGCCAATGAGGTCAACCATAGGTCTGATTGTGTCCATGCCCCAAGGCGCTGTAAGTTGCACGAAAATTTCACCGTCGAGGTCGATGTCGTCATCGGCGAAATCGAAAGAGAAGAACATTTCGTCGTCGTGCTCAGATGACAGTGCATGACCGAGCAAGGCACCTGTGCGTGTGCCTTCCCAATTGTAGATATCGCATGTTTGCTCGTCTTCACCATTGATTTGAATATCGATGCGCACGAGACGTGCTGGTCCGTCGATAGTGTAAAGTGTGCCGATTCTATCTACTTGCGTTGTGGGAAGTGGGAAGAAGCTATTGGAAAGTGAGCCATCGTCGTAGGTGATTTCTTCGAGACCGCTTTCGAGAGGTTCATCCCAAGAAACATAGATGAAGCCCGCGAAATCTTCGTATGTTGCAGTAACGTTGCGCGCAACAGGCAAACCATCGCAGGTAAATGGTAATGTATACTCCACTTCTACATCGCTATCGATGACGTTTACAGAGGTGGTGTATTCGTTCCAGCAAGGCGAATCGGGCGAAGCATTGAGAGTGTAAGTGCCTACAGGAACATCGGTGAAGATGAAACCGCCGTCGGCATCGGTTGTTGTTGTGCCAAAGCCCACAAGCTCAACTTCTGTTGCGCTGTGATCTGTGGCATCTTCGAGGTAAAACCAGCCGCCAACGTTGTAAGTGAACGGATCGAGGTTGAAATTGATGGTGGTGTCGGAGCCTATTGTGGCAAAGATGGTATCGGAGACGAAACCTGTCTTTTGAGCGATGAACATGACATAGGTTCCGCCGGCAACGTTTGTGAGAACATAGCTGCCAGTTGTGCCCGAAACAGCAGCGACAGAGCCGCCAGCCCATGCGGCGCTAATATTGGCAGAAGGTATGGCATCTGTGGTGATGGAATTGCGCACCATGCCTATGACGCTGAAATATGATGCCACAGGTTCGAGGATGAAATCAACCACTATGCTTGCACCAGCAATTGCGACTGTTTCGACTTCGACGGAATAGCCATCGGCGACGCAGCTGAGGATGTATGTTCCATCGCAGACATTCGGTATGCTGTAAGAGCCGTCTGGGTTTGATGTGCCGAAATATGTGAGCGAGTGATCGACAATGTTTGCGCCAACAACTGGGTTTATCGCCAAATCGTAAACATGACCTGTGATGAAATTGTCGCAACCTTCGGGCACTGTTGTGAACGAACAGGCTATGTCGGCAACATTGCCAACCGAATCGGCGATTGAGATATTGACTGGTATGGTGGCACCAGCAGGCAAGCTTGCTATGGGCGCCGAAAGATGAATGCCGTGTTCGATGGGCGTAACTGTAACGAAAGGTGTCACTGTTGTGCCGTTTACGCGAACCGAAAGCGTTGTGGGGTTAACACCGGATTCTTCATCGATAATATCGACAGAAACATGTGTTAGTGTATCAGGGTCAACAGTGGCGCCGCAGAGCGGATACCAGTTTGTGGAGTAGGGTGGCGTGAGGTCAACGACTTCGGTAGCCGCGATGAAACGAATGAAAACTGTATCGCGCCTGAGACCAGTGCCGGGATTGAGTATGATGTTAGAAATTGTTAACATGTTATCCATTGAAGACAGATCGGCTCCAATGAGAAATTGTCCTGCGAGTGCGGGTATAGAATCAATGTTCCAGAAAAGTGTTTCTGGGTCGAGGCGTGCTTCGGAGGGCCAAACACCGATCATAGTCCATGTGGTTGTTTCGCCTGGCGCGGGAATAGGGCGCAAGTCTTGGCGAAGTTCGGTGATAAGTGGGTCGATAATGCTGAAATACCAGCCGAAAGTTATCATGGTCGGTGGTGCTTGCAAATCGAGGTCGAAATCGAAAATGTCTGTTGCCGTAGCGCGTGTGCCGAATGTGCGCGGCAATGGGTCCAATGTTCCAGTGTCGGTGTGGCGGTCAAGTTTGACTGTCCATTGAGCAAACGCGAGCACCGGTAAAACTATAAGTGCCGCAATTGCAAGCGCTTTTAGTTTCCTCATCTGTAACCTCCAATTAAGTTAGTCAAATTAATTTATATAATACGAAAAACTTTTGTTTTAGTCAAGCGATTTAATAAAAACCATGCGCACTAATAAATTCGCGCGATATACTGGTGTTGTTTTCGATAAAATACCGAAGACTTTGCGGCAAGTTTTGTGCACATCTGGGTTCATTTGCGACTGTGGGCGACTTTAGTGTTGGCTGACATGTAATTTTTTTGTAACAGTGTCCTTTTGTGGTTAACTTATTTTATATAAGTGAGTTACGCTAAAAGTCGCGTATTAGTATTGTGTGTGAGTTGTTGTGGTTTATCTCATGCTTGCAAAGTAAGCGACAAATGAAATTTGTTACTGGGGTTTTTGCCCGATAGCTTACTTTGCGAGGTGGCTTAACTTTTTGATTTTATTGTGATTACGATGCATCAAAAAACGTGCCGATTTGCGCCAAACTGTGGATAACTTTTAACTTTGCTTGTAAATGATTTGGCACAAAACTTGCTTTCTAATGTGCGTATTTATATAGGAAATTTGCGAGTTGAAAATTTTGTAAACCTATATATATTGATAAAAATACATTTAAAAAGCTAAACGGAGGTGCTTCAATGGAGAAGCTAAGGCTAAAGACGATTCTTCTTGTGCTTTTTGGTCTTGTCGCGTCGGTTTTCGCGCAGGCGGGACCAACTGCAAACTGGCTTCAGCCTGCAGCCAGCGAACTGCTTGTTCTGGATGGCGGCAGATGGTGGTGCGGAAATCCCACTACTGGCGGACTCGATAGCATGTTCGTTGCGCAAGTCACAAGCCCTGAGGGATTCAACATGTCCACTTTTGCGCTTATGCTTTCGCGCGATGGCGGTGCTTATACAAACATCGCCGGTGCTCACACTTACATGACTGGCACAAATCTCTCTGTTGATGGTCCATTCCGCCTGTTAGCACTTGAGGCGGGGCACCGTTACACTTTATGCATTCACGTGCAAAACCTTGCTGGTACTGCCGGTGGTGGTTGTGTAACTTTCTCAACAGGTGGTTCTTCATCTCCAACTGATGTCTGTCAACCGAACATCACTTGGCTTTACCCCGATTCTGCAACACCCTGTCTAAACCCCGCCGAGACCATACGCTTTCGCGTTACCGACCCTGTTACACCTGCATGCCCAGCATCGGGTGTTGGTGCTGTCAGCGTAACCTTAGCCCTTGCTGGCGCAACATACTACACGTACACTCGCGAAACCGGTCTTATCACCGAAGTAGTCGATAGTGCGAATATTATTTTTGCACTGCCGCGCACATACACCATCCCTGCTGGTGCTGCAGGTAGCATTTTGGTTAATGCCCGCGATAGAGCCGGCAACATTCGCGAACGGACAATCACATTTACCGCATGTGGTAGTTCTACACCTGCCGATACCTGTCCACCGCGTGTGGTAGAATGGGTTGCCTCGGGTGTAGAGTGCATAGGTCGCGATGTATTGCAAATAGGTGGTCGCATTACCGATGCTTCTGATGCATGTCCTCGTTCAGATTTCAACACTTCCACACTTGCCATAACTTATTCTGTCGATGGTTCTGCACCAACAAACATAACTTCTACTTGCACGTTTACACCAGTGGGTTCCGACATTCGCTTCCTTTGGAACATCCCCACAACGATCCCCGATGGCGCTCACATAACAATATGCGCTGATATTGCCGATGCAGCGGGCAATGTAATGCATGCTTGCCGCGATTATGTGCGTTGTGGCGGCACTGTGCCCGCAGATACCTGTTGCCCCGAAATTGTTTTCCGCACACCTGCACGCGATGTCCATTTACAATTTGTCGATAGACATTGGCGTTATACAGTTGGTTCTGGTGTAGTTGGCGGTTTCCATTTGGGTATTCAAGATATGGGCTGCCCAGCAACAGAGCTTAACCGCGAATCGTTCGAGCTTATGTATCGCCAATGCGGCACGACTACCGGAACACCCGTAACAGGCTTCACATACATAACAGCTGCACCGGGCACCATTCCTCGCGATAGCGTTTATGGTTCTTTCGATTTGCTTACGCTCGAAGCCGGACGTTGCTACGAGATTTGTGCTGCAATTAGTGATGCTGCAGGTAATCGCTGTTTGCAATGCGTGCGCTTTTACACCGATACCACAGCTACAACTCCCATCGACACCTGCTGCCCAGTTTTCGAAACAAACATCATAGCGGGCACAATTCTCAATTTCATCGATGGTGCATGGCGCATGACCACACCCGCAAGCGGTACCACTGCTGAATATATCTTTGAGATTGACGAACTTGGCTGCCCTGCAACAGGGCTTAATCGTGAAACTTTCGAGTTCACTATTCGTCGTGGCGACGGCACTGCCACACCTGTAACTGGTTTCACCTACACGCCCACGGGCGAAAATCATGTTCGCCTTTCGGGCACATTTTCGTCTTTGGGTCTTGTTGGTGGCTCAAACTACACACTTTGTGCTACAATCTCCGATGGTGCAGGCAATAGGTGCCATCGCTGCGCAACGTTTAGCACAGCATATATTGAGACCACCGGCACAGATATTTGCCCGCCTCATGTTGCCGAATGGATAGCATCTTATTTAGATTGCATAGGGCGCGATGTGCTTCAGATAGGTGCTCGCATAACCGATACCACCAGCACATGCCCACCTTCCGATTTCCTCACCTCCACGCTTGCGGTTACAGCTTCCATAGATGGTGGCACACCTACAAACGTAACTTCCGCTTGCACGTTCACACCAGTTGGCAGCGACATTCGCGCAATGTGGAACATCCCATCAACTGTGCCTTTTGGTGTTCACATCAACCTTTGCATCGACGTTGACGACGCTGCTCACAATCACATGCACGCTTGCCACGAATATATTCGCTGCGATACCACAACAACTCCCGTCGATAACTGTCCACCAAGCGCAACATTGCTTGCACCACCTCTTGAACATTGTCTTCCTGCCGACACCACTGGTGTAATAACCTTCCGTGTTTTCGATGTGCGCGAGCGTTGTGTTTACAGCGGCGTCGATTCTACCACCATTCACGTTACACGCCGAGTTGGAGACGCAATAATCGACATTACTGGCGAATGCACCTACACGCCAACCATGCCACCTCTTGCAGACGGGTTTGTTCTCAACTGGGCATATGCAGGTTTTGCTGCGGGCACTGAGGTGCGCATTTGTGTAGAGGCGGCAGACTTGGCAGGCAACTTTATAAACCCGCCCATTTGCTGGGAATGGGATGTTTGTGCAGATACAACTGTCGAAGATATTTGCGCGCCCATTTTCACAAACTGGGTTCCTGCTGCTGGTGGAATTTTCTGTCCAGGCGGCAGTGCTGCGCTCGGAGTTCTCATACGTGACCCGCGTGAAGCTGCCGGCACACTTTGCGGCACATGCTCGGGCATTGCATACGAATCCGTTGTCGCAACGCTTACAAATGGCGGCGAAAGCTACACCTTAACTGCACCTGAAGGCATTACACTTACTGCAGATGGCACATGCGCTGTTCGTGCAACAATAAACCTCACTGATGCTATAACACTTGTGCCAGATGCTGCCACACTTTGCTTTACCGCTTCCGATCTTGCTGGCAATACGAGCGATGCTTGCCTCGAGTTTTCGATTTGCGAGCCGCACGAAGATATTTGCCCGCCACATGTTATGGCAATAGATCCGCCTGCTTGTTTGCCAGTTGAACGTGGCAGGCTTGCATTTTTGGTTGAAGACGCGCACGATTCCATCGAATGCCCATATTTCACCAACATCAACCGCGAGAGCATACATGTCTTTGCAACCACCGGTGGTGAAAGTCGCGAGATTACTGCCGAATGCGCTATAACTGCAGCAGGGACATTGCATCCGGGAGCATTCTTCGTCATTTGGGAATATGCAACACTTGCTGCCGCAGGCGAAATGGAAATCTGCATCGAAGCTTCCGACCTTGCGGGCAATCCTGTGCGTTGGTGCAGCACTTGGACAATTTGCACTACCGAAACCGATGCATGTGCACCAATTTTGGGCGAATGGCTCGTTCGCGAGTGCTTGCCTATTAACGGTGCTTTCTCGGTGCGAGTTGTCGATCCGCTTGACGATGTTGAATGCACATATGCTGTTGGCATGGACACGCGCAATTATATGGCGTTGATGATTGTTGACACCGACACCATCAACATCACCACACGTTGCCGCATCGAAAGCTCGTCTTCGCCGAGGCACATGACCATAGTTTTCGATGGCTTGGCAGAACTTGCACTTGAACCTGCTTCCACTGTGAGAATTTGCATACTCGTGCATGATTTGGTTGGTAATGAAAACCTTATT
Source organism: uncultured bacterium (assembly GCA_964443405.1). GTDB lineage: Bacteria > UBP14 > UBA6098 > B30-G16 > B30-G16 > CAYUDB01. The sequence continues at coordinate 24,942 of CAYUDB010000006.1, forward strand.
TGCGAGAGCTTCACAGTTTGCGATGAGACTCCCATCGAGGACACTTGCCCGTTGCATTTGGTCGATAGCAATCCACATCAGCTTTCTCCAACATCTATCGATGTCATTTGCCCGCTCGATGAACCACTGTGGATGAACCTTGCCGACCCTGCTTCCGATGCTTGCATTTGCACCGGTGTGGATATACGCTCGCTTTTGGTTCAAATGTATGCAGGTGGCACAGTTTACGAATTCACCGAAGGTGCTGGTCTCATTGTTGATTTGGGTGAATTTCCGTGCCACATTCACGTTGGCATCGACCCTGAATATTACGAGCTTACCCCAGCAACTTTCTGCACACTTTTGGTTCATGCCGCCGATCTTGCCGGACACGAATCGTGGTGGGATCTTTCATTCTACACCTGCGCCGATACAGCATATCGCGATACCTGCCCGCCAATTGTGAACATCGCGACCCCTGCAGATGGAGATACTTTGATAATGAGTTCTGGTGGTTGGGCAACTCACTCTGGCGCAAACCGTGTGATGATCATCGCGAACGAACTTGGCTGCCCTGCAACAGGTTTGGCAAATCCTCGTGCCATACTTACCGCCTGCGATGGCACAGTGTCCGACACATTCTTCGGACCTGCAATTCCGCCCACAACATTAAACTTCACTCGTGAAATTGTTTTCCGTGAACTTGGTTTAACTGCGGGCAATTGTTACAATCTGTGTTTTGAGATTACCGACCTTGTTGGCAATGTTGGCACCGATTGCGTTACATTCTACACCGCACGCGCAGAAACTGGCGCAACCGATATCTGTGCACCGACAATTAGCGATTGGCTTCCTCGCACAGGTGATGGTTGCTTACCGCTTTACGAAACCATTGGTGTAAACGTCATCGATGTGCCTACAATACTCTGCCCATCTCCCTCGGGTGTAGATGCTGAAGCTGTTTCTGCCACACTTGCTTTGGGCGATGACGCTCCTGTCGATATAACTGGCGAATGCACCTTTACAGTAGTGGAGGGTGTTTTGCAATTGCGCTGGCACCACACCACATTCTTCCCCGCGCGCGAATGGGTGGAACTTTGTGTGCGCGCCGAAGATTTTGCCGGCAATGTTGTTGAAGGTTGCCATAGATGGTTCACTTGTGGCGATTCCACCGACACTTGCCCACCGCAATTTACACTTGTTGCACCTCGCACTTCTGGCTGTATTCCTGCAAGATCAACTGCCACCGACACCACTTTCATCCGTGTTCAAATGTTTGACATGAGTGGCAGCGGTTGTTTTGCCACAGGCATCGACCTTGAGACAGCGATTTTCTCATTGTGCATTGGTGCCGATACAACTGACATTACTTCTTCTGTTGAAGTGAGCGAAATACCCGGCACAGCTGGTCGTTATGCAGTGCTTTACAACTACGGCGAACTCGAAGCTAGCACACATTTTGCGTTCTGTGCCAGTGTAGAAGATGTAGCAGGCAATTTCACCGATACTTGCTACAATTTTGTCATCTGCCCGGGCGATACAGTTCACGATGACATTTGTTTGCCCACAATTTCTCTCACCTATGCCCCCGAACCTTGTTTGCCCACAATTGTAACCGGCGACACAGGTATATGGTTTGCACTTTACGACACTTCTGGTGATTGCCGCAACACGGGCATCAACACTCGTGCTGTGAGAGCTACCATAGTTATGGGAACCGGCGCCACAATCGATATAACACCATCGCTTCGTTTCTTTGAGGAGCCCGCCACCAGTGGAGTAAGTGTATTGTGGAGTTGGGGCACACTTGTTCCGAGCACGGAATTCTTGCTTTGCATCACTGCCGAAGATTTCGCGGGCAACAGCGCTACTTATTGCGATACCTTCACAGTGTGCGATGGCGACACTGTCGAAGACACATCAGCACCTTGTGTTAGCTACACAATTCCAGCAGATGGCGCGACAATGCGATTGGGCACAGTAATTGGCGCATCGATCTGCGATTTGTGCGACGGCAGTCTTGCAGCCACTGGTGTTGACCCATCGTCCATTCATCTTTACGTCAACGATGTGGACGTAACTGAGTTTTCTGAAATAGCTCCCCTCTATTGCATGGGTTACGACATCACAACGTATGATACTTATGCCGAACCTGGCGATTATTTTGCCTGTGTTGAAGCCGCCGACTTTGCGGGCAACATTGTCGAACATTGCTGGGAATTCACCATTTCCGATGCCACAACCGATACACTTGCAGTTCGCATGATAGAGCCGCTCAACGGCACATGGGTGAACGGGCGCAACAAATCTGTGATGGCGTATATTATTGGTGGAGCTGCATCTTTACCAGATGCGTGGACTTTCCAAATTGGAACTTTGGTGCTTACACTCACTAGCCCTGGCGTGCATTTG
>CAYUDB010000007.1:0-26235 GCA_964443405.1 uncultured bacterium
GACTTGCGCGTGGACGACAATGGAATTGCCACTGGTGGTGTTTTAGTCCGGTTGCTAGTATTGCCAAATGAACTTTCCCGCACCGACTTATCCTTGCGCTGGATTGCCGAACATATTGGCACACAAACACATATAGCACTAATGAGCCAATATTTTCCCGCACATCGTGCACACAATATGCCGCCTCTCGATCGCAATATTACCGCCGCAGAGTACGATAAAATCGTCGATTTAATGGATGAGCTGGGTTTTGAAAACGGCTTTATTCAGCCCATAGACCTTTGGGATGAACGTGCCGACGGGAACCGTTTAGAAGCTTAACAAGCGAAACACCCCTTCTATAATTGCCGAAAACTAAAAGCGCGGGTTTAACCCGCGCTTAATTTTTACAATTTCACACGTCAATTTCATCAAACATACAGCACGAGAATCTTTCTGAAGTGCCATTGTCAAAGGCAGGCACATTAACGCGTGAAAGTGTAGAAAGCTGTATCGCCACCAGCGGTAACAAGCCCAATTATATATTCGTCGCCTGCGACAAGCGCCGCGGGCGCTGCGCCGCCAAGTGGGAACGTCTGCGTGCATGCCGGCGGGATGGTGCCATAAACAACTGGCGTGCTAAAGCCCACTGCACTTGCAAAAGCCCATCGCATGTTTCCGATAGCCACACCTGTTTTGCGGATGACCATGCCGTACATTGTTTGAGAGGCTGGTGTCCACGAGATTTGCGGGTGTGTTCCAGCGCCCACTGTTATCGACAGCGTGATGTCCTCGATGAGTTGCAAATTTGTTGTTCCACGTGCACCAAGTGCAGATGCGGCAATTTCAACATTGCCAGCAACTGTACCTGCTGTGGCTGTAGAAGCAGCGTTTCCATCAGATGTGGTTACAGTTGATGGAGCTATTGAGACGAGTGAGCTGGGTTGTGCAGAAATAATAACAGTTGTTCCGTTTGGGCAAGGTTCACCGGCAGATGTTTCCACGCGGATCGATAATGTGGTGGAGCTTGTGCCATTTGCGTTGAGTGTGTATTGGCTCGGGGTTATGGTGACCAACCATGTGGTGTCGATTGGACCTGCGCCTGTATCTGGATAAATTACTGATGTGCAACCAGATAATATTGTGGTAACTGCGCTGCCCGGTGTGCACAAATCGCCTTCGAGCGGATAGGCATATTCTCCGCAGTCCACTGAGAGATTGATCTGCGGATAACTGCCCCACGAAGATGTAGAAGAGGCAGGTATGTTTATGGAAGTTGTGGTTCCTGCCAAATCTTGGTCGTAAAGCACTGCATCGCCAGATGTTCCACCGGTGATAAGCACGCGAACTTGCGCAGGTGTGCCGGCGCTACCATAAACCCATGTCATATTGAAAGTGTTGCCGGGTGAAATAGTTGAGCCATCAACAGGTGTAGAGATCTCAACTCCCGGGTCAAGTGGAGCTGTGAAAACACTTTGCGCTGTTTTGCCGTTGTATGAAGCTCGAACAGTATATTGCGTACCTGGATTATAGCCAAAGCTCAGTAGGCGAAAAATTGCATCGATACTTGTGCTGCCAAACACCACAGGCGCATTCGTGCCATTGACAGTAAGAGTGCAGGCGTTTGCTGGAAATCCGCCGGTTGAATCAAAGGAAGTTACATATGCGCCAAAATTCCCTGCACCAAATTCACCGCCAATGTAGGCAATAATGAAAAACTTGTTCTCAACGTCATTCCAGTTGTTGCCGTCATCACCGCAGCCCGAAAAGAAAGCCGCAATTAAGGCAAACAAGACCACACTGCAAAAATGCTTCATAAAACCTCCTTGTTTGCTTGTCAATATAGTCTAAAAAATGAGAAAATGCAAGTTTTCTTAGCATTCACAGTGCGCTATTAAAAAAACAACAATTGTCGTAATGCAATTGTGATGTGCGGTATTCTTACATTGCGTTGCATGCAAAACACTATTCATATTTGCGAGTTTGTCTTCACTTTTTAATGCACTCTGTCGCATTAAAAACAACAAACCTTTCCACTTGGTGGTGAGAGTGTACAGCAACACAGAACATGCTTTCAGCGCCGCACGTGGAGCGTGCCTTTCAGTGCCTACAGCGCCTTACCTTTAAAGATCTTCGCAATAGGAAAAAGGTGAAACATGCTACTTGATGAAAAGCGCCCGCGTTGATAAAACTTTTGATCCGTATTTTGCACGCACAAAATAAACTCCTGAGGCTACATCGGCATTCGGTTGCCATGTTAGACGCGAGCTTTTTGGTGAGATTGCGTTCCAAAACATGTTGCCGCGCATGTCGAAAATCTCGATTTCCGAACCTTCGGGGATGGAAATTTCGCACGATGCATTGAACGGGTTTGGCGATACAACAACTATATCTTTATCGCGAGGTTGGAATGGCTTCTCGTTTACAGAGGTGTGCGCACCCACAGGCACAAAAATGCCTATTGTATCGGTATAATCGTCCGATGCACGTATGGCAAGTGTAAGCACCAAAGTCGTTTCTGTTGGGCAAAGAGTGTTTACAGAAAATCCTAGCGGCGATGTGGTGTTACGCGCTGTTTCGTCGGTGGCTATGGAACCAAAAGAAGCTGTCGCAGCTGCATTGATGAATTCTGTGGGCACAACACTAACGTTCACGTATGACGCATCGATAGAACCGTTGTTAGCGAGCAAAAATGTGCCGTCAACACTTTCTCCTGGCTCAATAACATCATCATCGGTAGTGCTCCAAGATGGTTCACCTGCATAGATTATCCAAGGTTTCGAAAGCCCTTGCGGCGGTATTGTGGTTATACGCAATGCACGTCCCGTCTCGATTGGCATAGCGCTCACGGGATAGGTTTCCATGTATTGGTACTCGATGCCCACAGTTTCGTTTGGTGATTCGATGCCTGTAGAAAAATATGTTGGGTCGGTTAACGAATTGTAATAGAAGTAAATTTCGGAATCGTTTGTAGGTGTGAGATACGTTGCCGAATTGCAGATTACAATTTGCATCGTAACAGAGCCTTCGCTCGAATAGAATGACACATCGTCGTATTGGATGTAAAGCTTGTCGGCTTCGGTGTCGTAATAGGAATATATGTCGCCGCTGCGATGTGGCGCAAGGTCGGTCATGAGTGCCGAAATTTGCCCTGGAATTTCGTCGGGTGCTGGGAAATGTCGTGGGTCGTTTGGCGCACCAGATATGCCCGTAAAACTCACATAACCATTTGAGTTTATGGAAATTCGAGTGAATGAGCCGCCATAAAAGTTAAATGCAAATGGTGTGGTAAAACTCGCTGCGCGGTCGTCAGAATCGGTGATGGCAGAAATTCTTGTGCCCACAGTGGATATGTCGTTCCAAACAAATTCGGGTGCGCGCGCTGTAAGAACATCGGTATCATCGTAAATGTAATACCCGTAAGCATCTGGTCCTGTGCACCAGGAATTTGGACCATTGACAGGCACTTTGAAAGTGAAACTCTGATTGTAATCGTATGTTGGGCATTCACCGGTTATATCAAAGTGAAATTCAACCGAATCGAAACCTGCAAAATCGGGTGATACAGAAAAAGTTAAGCCCGAATGCGGGTGCGAATATGTGCCGCGCAAAAGATCTTCGAAAGTTGTTGTCGAAACATTCATCAAAAGTGGCAGCTCGACAGAAATATCGCCCGTAAGATTGAAGCAGTCTGCGGCAGTTGAGTTGTGCAGCATAATCTCAAGAAACACATATTCTCCAGCCTCGGCAATGCCGTTACCGTTGCCAAATGGTGGCTCGTCATGAAGTGTAAACGTGGAAAATTCAGCGTTAAAGCGCACAACTTCGAGCGCAGGTGCGGTGAGACGAGTTTGGATTATCCCGGGCGCGGGAGTGATATCGAAAAGACAAGCCAAACGCTGTGATAGATGCGCACCTGATATTTGAACTTCGAGTGTATCGCCCCAAACAGCTTCGTCGGGTGCAAGAGCCGGAACAGAAAGCTCACTCGAAATCCATGTCATGCGCGTGTCGGCAACTGCCACATGTGCGTTAAAAGCCACACTGTTACTATCGCCGACATTCACTACGCGAGGCACGATTTTCACATGCTCGCCCGGGTTGATAATACCATCACCATCGCCAACATAATCGATAATAATTAGAGAATCCACACGCACATAGCTGCCGCCCGAAACATCTAAGGTATCTTGATATGGATAGATGTTTCGCCCGGTAACGGTGAGAAGCAAAGGCAGTTCACCCATCGAAGCCGAAAAATCGAGTATAGCCTCGCCTGAAGCATTGGTGAAAGCGTAAGAAAGATTTTCGCCTTGTTTGAGACAAACACGTGCGTCCTCTAAAGGCACACCATCGCGAGTGACGGTAACCAGATAATCAGAACCGCCTGGAATCATGAAACCTGCGTGCGATACCTCTGCAGGACGAATTAGTGCAGTCCAAGCTGGCAAATCGGGTGCTCCAACAAGTGTTGAAGTGAGTGCCTCGATTTCTGCAGCATAAGAATAACCAAATTCCTCGCACATGCGAAGCTTGCCAAAAGTGTGCGCAGCTGCAATTTGGTTCAATCCCGCTTCGAAGAAACCTTCGAATATGTGCTTTGAGAGCGAAGAACGTTCAATTGAGTTCGTCGATGCACGCCCTTGTCCAAACCAACAAACTGTGCCCGAAGGACTTGCTACAGTTCCCGCGCGTGTCGCCTGTTCGCACGGATAACCATCGTTTTGGAATGAACCCATAAGGCACGTTATGCTCACGCAAATTGGCAAATGTCTGCCAACTGCACCCATATATGCGTTCTCAAATGGATCGTACCAAGAGTTTGTGCCCTGCCCACGATATGTGACAAAACTAGCACCATTTGTGCGAAGCTCATTGTAAACATCAGAATATGTTTCGCCTGCACAGCGGGTAAAGGCATGTGCAAAAGTAAAACCGTTTTCACTACAACGGTTCATGGCGTAATTGACTGCTGCAAGATAAGATGAATCGGTAGGTCCACCGTCATGTGGGCAGTCTTCCTCGCGAACAACACCAACTGCACGTGAAGCCCAGTCTGTTGTGGTATCGGGAGTTTTTTCAAAGTTGAGCTGTTTTGTAACCATGACGCTAATATCGGTGCCGCTATCTCCAGATAAACGCCCGGGGAAAATATCGGGGATAATATCGTCACCGTCCACACAACCATAATTGCCGTCGCCTATGCCAGCTTCATAATCGTTGAAAGTTGCCAAATTTTCGTTGTCGCCAACAAAAAGAACATATACCGGCGGGATAGTCCATGTGGAATAGCAATTTGTGATGAAGGTCTTAATTGCCGAAGTTGTGGTGCCAGTTATCGACGTGGAATAAGCGAGATATGTGAAACCGGTCTCCGATTTCCATGCGAAGTAGTTTTCCATTTCGTCGGAAAAAGTGGGGCGATATACCACTAGAATTTCGGCACCATCTGCAGGGTCCCATTCGGAGACAGAGAACATTTTATCGCAAGTTGCAACTGCGTGGTTCACAATCGAAGTTTTGTAAATTCTGTTCCACAACGGATGTGCAAGACGTTCGTCGTAGAATGGCAGTTTGCCGCCATTGTGTTCGACTGTTACGCGAATTTTTTCGATATGTCGAACGCCAAGTGCAGGGTTGTATTGTAGTGGGATGATATCGAAACTGAGCACATGAACACCACGCCAAATTTGGTCGGCACAAAGAGCAATCGCATTGCCATAGGGAAGTGCATAAAGCTTGTCATCTGCGCCGATGTTTTCGCCTGTTTGAGAATATGGACGCGGTGTCACAGATATCCAGCTCGACCATTCTATCTCGTCGATTTTCCATGTGTATGGCACATTGCGAGGCACAGCAATATTGTAAGCTTTGCCACACAGTTGTGGTCCACCGTTTACACCGCGTGCACCAAAGCCTTCATAACCTATTCGAAAAAAATTCGAGTTTGGCATGAGCGAAACTGAGGGGGCATCAAAGGTGATTTCGAAGGTAATAGCATTTGCGCTTTGAGCGATGACAGAGGCATTTTGGCAGAATGCGGCTGTGAAAAGCGCCACAAACAACAGGGCTTTACGGAACAGCATGTGAGTCCTCCTTAGAGATTCTTGCAAAAAATATTTATTCACAAGCCAAAACAAAGTGCGAAAACGCGTCAACATTTTCTTAACCAAAATTTTACAATCTTTTTACACTGTGCAATTTCGCATTTCGCTTGTGCAAATCTGTTCACTTTTTCTGCATAAACCTCTAATTGGACTATTATGAATGTTTTTTGAGCAAAATTCATGCCTTTTGCGCTGACTTTTTGAGCCGTTATTAGAAACCCTGGTTGCAAAAAAGCCACAGTGTCGATTATGTGATACTGTGGCAATTGCAAAACTATAGCGACGATAATTACGGTCGAAAGTGTAGATGCAGGGTATCAGTACTGAGGACGAAATAGCCGCGATACGGCTTTAGCAAAGTAGTGGACACAAAGGTATTGGCATACGGGTTATATTCGAAAAACGTTGCGGCATCGCCAATACCCAATGTTGAAACATCGTAATCTTTTGCAATTGAGCCTATGCAGTTCCACCCGGGAAACAAATCTATGTCCAAGCTTTCGATTTCAGATGTCACTTGCGGCAAGTAGAAATCGATTGGTGCGAAGAAGAAAAATCCCTCGCCAGCCCTAAGTGTTTCCGCAGGAAGATAATAACCGTCAATATTCCATTTCCACACATCGGTTATTACATGTGGAATTACATCGCGGGGGTTTATTGGCGTAGCAGTTGGGTAGCTCAGCAGGTTCCATTTTTTTCTTATCTCAGTGGTGCGTTTTAGGTTGTAAAGATGTAAGTTTGCGTCATTGCGCATAAGCACAAGTACCGAACTATCCGGTGCCCAAACACTTGCAACAGGTATTTCGTAGCACCCATCGTAAGTTGCCAAAAGTCGCAATGAATCTCCAACAACACCTATCAGTTCAATTCCGGACGCTGATGGCTTCCCCAAATAGTACCCATCCCAAGGCAACATTAGAAGATGTGAATAGTCACCCGAAAAATTTCTTACATACTCCGTGCCGTCAGATAATCTGGCTTTCATATATGGAGGTCCAGAATCTATAGCAGAACCAATTATAGCGATATATCTATCAGAAGGTTCACCTTCTGCATAAATGCATAGCTCAGTGTAAGCATCAAGGCTACCGCTTAATTCGTAATCGGGAACATCTGTGGGCACAATGCTGTCCAAAACTGGATCGAATCTTCGAAAACGCAATGATGATTGATGTGCATAACCTGAGGCAAAACCCTCCGCACCATCATAATAGAACGGGCATCCAAAATCATACCATTCACCTTTTGCTGAATAACTGTATTTACCTATAAAACCACTGCTGTAACAACAATCATAGCTTCTCGCCAGATAAGTCAGCCTGTCATCAAATAGATATGCAACTCTTCTTGTATCTGGCAGAAAAAAGCGGTTGTAAGTTTCGTAACCTTCGCTGTAATATTCGCACAAGTATGAACCTGGAAGACAAGTAATCGCATAGTCTGTAAATATAAAAATACGCGAAATACTATCTCCCGAACATACAAACATCCCATCACTATTCGTATCTGAATAAACAGAAACATCCGGTGAAGAAGAATAGTCAATCTTTAGAGAATCCCCTTCTTTATATAGATAATCCGGTCCGCCATCACCGTCAAAGTCGGAAACATCATAGCAACGTTTGCCAAATGTTGAAAAAACGCTTAAATCATTGGTGCGCAATAGTCTTGTGCCATCATCTGCACATAGCATGAAGTAAATACTATCGCCTAAATGCACAGTATCAATTTTGGGTGCTGTACTACTAAATGCGTAGTTAGCAAATCGGTTTAATTGCAGATTTGGAATTCCAAGAGTGGCGAGGCGATTATTAACGGTAATAAACTTTACTGCTCTTCCGTCTATATCATCCGCCGCAATAGTAATATAGCGCGAGAAATTCGCATTACTCTTGGTAACAATGTGCAAACCATATATATCTGTACTTACGTCATCAAGGATAAGCTCTATACTCACATCGAGCAATGTTGTATCATAGACTGGTGGAATGAAGAGAACAGAATCACCATCTAAATCATCTCTCACCTGTATTTCGCAATAAACGGTTTCGTTTATTTCGATGGAAAAGGAATCAGCACTGCAAATTATTTTAGGTTTGTTACCCAGAATTACCCACACAAAAGCACATGTTTCTGCTTCATCAGTAATTAATGTACATGCGAATGCGGTTCCACGCATTGCTGTAGGTGGAGTAAAACATATTGCCTTACCCCACACATGTTCCAAGGTAGGCCTCTCTCCGGGGTGATAATATACATACTCCATCAAATCAGTAGGAACGTTTCTAAATGTTGCACCATCAGGCAAAACTGCTTTCATAATGTTTAAAACGCTACCTGCAAAAAACTCGTATGATATTAGAGTTTGACGCGGGACATTTGTTCGTATAACTCCATTTGGTGGGCACAAAAAAATATAATCTTCCTGTGCGCAGCTGCACACAAAAAGCAAAAACAACACGAGCAAAATTTTTCTCATGCCACACCTCCTAGTTTCTTGTTGAATTTCAACATACACAATATATTGAACATACAACATTGTGCAACTTTTTTTTCACATTGCACTTTTTCAGAAATCCTCGCGGTTAAAAAAAATTCCGCACAAAGAAAAAAATTGCATAAATTTCACCACACTCAAACAGAAACACAGACAGGCAGAGTTATGAAATTCGCCATTCTATCCGACACTCATATACTCGACAAAAACATACCGCTATGCTTTGCAAAACCTTTCGCAAAAATTTGCTCGCACGAAAATTTTGACGCCATTATTCATTGCGGAGACTACACAAACTTTGCTCTAATATCGTTTCTCGAAGATTTTGCACCATTTCATGGCGTGTACGGAAACATGGACGACTACCCCATCATGCAAAATCTGCCACACACAAAAGCATTTTCGGCAAATGAAACCCATTTTGGCATTATGCACGGTTGGGATTCACCAAACCTGCTGTCGGAGCGCATTGTGACCACAATGAGGCGCATTCACCCAAATTTTGCGTTCAATGTTGTTTTCCATGGGCACTCACACATCGCCTGCGATAAGTTCATAGGTGACATACGAGTAATCAATCCCGGCTCAGTTTCACAACTTGATGCCTTTCGTGGCACTTTCGCCATATTCGAGTTCGATGGGACAAAACAGCAGTTACGTTTCGTTTCGCTAGAACTATAAATTCGACAACATGTTACACACGCGCCAATTATGCGTTCGACACAAATTCCAATACTTTAAGGAAATTTCATGGAAAACAAATTTTCAAAACATGGTGCGCGTTTCGAGCAGCGCATTACAAAAAATGGAATTCGCGTTCTGTGTTTGCCGGTAGAGGGCAGAAACTCGTTAACAGTGGGCGTTTGGGTGAAAGCTGGCAGCGCTTACGAACAAAACTACGAGCTTGGGATTGGTCATTTCGCTGAGCACATAAGTTTCAAAGGCACAAAGAGTTATTCGGCAAAGGACATATCGCTCGAAATCGAAAGTCGCGGAGGCAGCATTGACGCATACACAGCGCGCGAGGAAATTTGTTTTTACGCCACCGTCCTCGGCGAGGATATTGAAGCTGCTGTGCACGTTCTCGGTGATATTGTGAGCCATCCCCTTTTGCGCAAGGCAGATATCGAGATTGAGCGCAAAGTTATATGCTCCGAAATCGACGAAATTTACGACGACCCTGAACAATTAGCGCAGGATGTTTTTCCAATCTTGCTTTTCGGTCAAACCTCACCTGGCATGCCCATAGCCGGCAGCAAGAAAACCGTATCGCAAATCGACAAACAAATGCTCTTGGAACATCGAGCAAAAAACTTTTTCGGAAAAAACATATTAGTGGGTGCAGCTGGCAATTTTTCGCCTGAAGTGCTTGTGGCACTTGTAGAAAAGTTCTTTTCCATGCCCGAAGACAGCATGTCGGCACGCCATTACCTGCCCCACAACGATGGCATGGCTGGCAAACTTTGCCTGATCGAACAGAACTCCTCGCAGGTACATTTTTACTTGGGCACAAAAACTTTTCCTTTCGCAAACCCGAACCGTTATGCGCTGGCAATTTTGGACACCGTTTTGGGTAGAACATCCTCAAGCCGATTATTTCAAAACATTCGCGAGAAAAAGGGGCTGGTTTACAATGTGGCATCCTTCGGAGAATATTATTCCGAGTGCGGATTTTGGTTATGTTATTCGAGTTGCGCGCGGGCAAATTTCAACAAGGTGTATGCCGAAACGCTTGCGCAGCTCGCTGAAATGTGCGACGAAGTTTTGCCGCAACAAGAATTCGATAACGCGAAAAATTTTCTGCGCAAAAGATTACTTTTAGCACAAGAAAGCCTTTGGAATGAACTTACGCGAGCGGTTGAAGGTATTCAGCATTTTGGGTATGTTATGCCGCGCGAGGAGTCAGAACAAAACATCATGCAAGTAACGCGAGAAGATGTGCGCCAACTTGCTGAAACGCTATTTGCACCTAACAGTATGGTAGGCTTAGCATTTGGCGATATTGGTAAGGTCAAAGTGCAGAAGGATTTCCTCGAAACTCAAAAATGCTCATTGAACGAGATCTGGGAATTCTTTGAAAAATAGCCCGTCTAACAAATTGTATTTTAAAGAATTATGTTGATTTTTTTGCACGGTATTTTAGGTGAAATGGCAGAAAAACTTAACAGAAACATAGGCAGTAATATGCTAGGGTTGACAAAATTGTTGTAGCGTTAACCGGAAAACAACCTTTATAGAAAGCTTCTCAATTTTCCTGTGAAAAAACTTGCGAAATGAGTTTATCAAGCGAGTTTCCATTTACACATCGCTATTGTTGATGGTGATATTGGTGATGTAATAGTCTTTTTCCAAAATATAACGCTCTTTTTTTGCGATAGCCATTTTGGAAGAAAAAACGATTACGCGCATTGCTTTTGAAACTGTTTTGGTTTTGGAAAATTCCCGCAAAAGCTTCAACTCTGTGCAACTTGAAATGTCGCGTAAAAATATATTGGAGATTTTATCGAATACGGACTGAAAAATTGATTAATCCTACGTTTCGATTGTGAGAACGAAAAGTGAGGGCAAAATGAAGACACAAAAAATGTGTTCATTTTATCCTTTTTTAACAGCCCACACGAAAACATAATTAAACCAAATACCTTCGCAAACTTTTTTGTGCTATAACTCTCGTGCTGGAATTGCAGTGCATGCTACAGAAAACACAGGCGAAAGCTCATTTATAGGTTGTGAATATTTCATCTGATCGCTTTTCTTGGGCAATTTATAAATTCGGATAGAACCAGTTTGGTATTAGTTGCGCCTGCGGCGATTTTCTTGATTGCAGCGGCAGTTTTGGAATGGCAGCAGGAAGTGTGCGCCAAATAGATAACGAATTAGCAGATGCAGAGTTGCATTTGGAATTGTTTTGCAAATGTCGTCTGTTCGAGAGCCTTGAACTTTCACCCGATGTTCAGTTGTGAAAAATGTAAATTTTGTCAGTTCGAGTGAAAATATTTGGACTTTTGGCTTGCGCGCACAGGTTTTATTCAACACATTTTAAGTGTGGCTACGGCGCCTGCATCAGCAGATAATTTTCTGGTGCAGGCGGCTCAAAAAACGTTTACGTAACCGCCGGCGCCGACCTGTTGAAAAGTTCCATAGCACGCTCGAAACCACGAACAACAGCAAAAATAGTCGCCTCTTGAGCTGTTTCCAAAAGCTGAGGCAATTGTTTTTGTTCATCAGGCGAAAAACTCGTGAGCACAAAATCCACAATGCTCTCATGAAGCGGCACAGGACCAATGCCGATTCTCATGCGCGCAATGTCTTTTGTGCCAAGAACCTCTATTATCGAAGCAAGACCGTTATGACCGCCGTCGGAGCCGGTTTTGCGAATTCGCAATGTGCCAAATGGTATCGCAAAATCGTCGGAAATGACTAAAAGTTCGCTCGGCAGAAAATTATGTGCGCGCAAGGCAGCATTTGCTGCAAGTCCCGAGTCGTTCATATACGTGCGCGAACGTAAAAGTACAATTTCATTGCCGCCAATTCTTACATTCGCGCTTAAAAATTTCCCCCCGCCACGTTCAAATTTCCCGCGATATTTCCGCAGCATCATGTCCACAACCATATAACCAATGTTGTGCCGTGTTAATGCGTATCCTTCCCCAGGATTTCCTAATCCGATTATCGCTTTTATGTCGCCCATGTTTCCTCAATTAAACAAGTTGCAATCATAAACGTTTATGCGTAAATTATAAACGTTTATGCGGCAGTTTTTTTCGATTATTCGCAACTCAAAAATGTGCCGACGCAAAAAAAATATTATCCGCTGACCGAAAATAACGAATTTACAGAGGTATGCCATGAAAAAAATTCTCTCATTTGTGTTCCTATGCTCTACAATTGTCAGTGCGGTGGCGTATGTAGAAGATATTACAGTTAATCAACTGTGTAATGGCTCGCATCTTGTCGAAATTTGCTATACAGCTTTCAGTACGCACGATTCAATTATCGCTATTAACGTGCAAAGTACGCTCCCGAGCACTGATGATTGGACAGTCCCGATGCTGACGCTATTCGACACCATTTCAACTTATAGCGGCATGCATAATTTAGGTTGGCGCGTCAGTGCATCGTCATCCGGCATCCGACATTGCTTTCTTTGGGACACCGGAACCGATTTGGGAACTCCCGAAATGTGTGATTACCGCTTAAGAATCGCAGTTTTCGACTCCATACTCAATATTTTCTCGCTCGAAGATTCATTTCGCGTGTGCGACAGCCTAATTGACCCGACAGTAAAGGCTTTTGGCTTGGAATATAAAGATGGTAAGCTGTGGGTACTCTTCCACGAGGACATAACACACGATTGTTGGCTAAAACCTTACACTCTTCCGTCTTTAACTCCCGGGGATAGCATTTTCATAGGTCATGTTGCCGTCGGTCCTTCCGATATGACGTTCGCAGGAGACAGAATGTTCTGGATAGACGACACTCGCGTGCTGTTAAATGAGTTCCACTTCGATACAAGAACGAGTAGCGTAGCGCGCGGAGACTGGTGGGGATTGCCAGGAACGATGGAACACCTTTCGGGAGCGTGTTTCGACGGTACAAAAATGTGGCTCAGCTTCTCAAGCGGCACTTTCGTCGCTATCGACACTCATTCTTTCGCGCTCATAGATACAATGTTCTTCCCCAGTTTCGGAGTTTCAGTTCCCGCAACCTCTTCTGACGGATTAGCATGGGGTTTGGGGCTGTTATGGTGTTATAGTAACGACAACAAAATCTATGTTATCGACACCGAAACCAAAACTATCGTCCACGAAATTCCAACTGGCGAAATCATAGATATTCGTGGCGCCGAAGGATGCACATGGGACGGCGTCAACGTTTGGGTTATCGACTACGCGCGCGGATATTGCTACAAACTTTCCTTATTTGCGCAAATATCTTTCTTTGGCAACCTCGCATATTGCATAGATAATTATCCGCCGCGCATAAGTTGGCTATCACCATATTGTCCGGACTTTGCCGACACCTTTTCTGCGCGCGACACAATCGAGTTGGCTTGGGAATTTTTCGATGCGAACCCGCGCAACGGTCATTCTGCCATAAACTTATACGATCGTATGATATTCGAAGGTGTATCGGACATTACAAATTGCGATTGGGAAGTTTACTCATGGATAAATTGGAGCGGCACTTTCGAGTTGACGATTGTGGACAGTCTTGGCAATGCGTCAACGCGCAACTCTTGCATGTTTTACATTACAAATCCTACGCGCATAAGCGATTTGGGTGAAAAAATGAGTCATTCGGCGCGAGTTTTTCCCAATCCGTTCAACTCCGAATGTCGAATTGAGGGGATCGAGAGCGACAAATGTGCAATTTTCTCCATGGATGGTCGTATAATACGCGACATTGACGTTAAAAACTCTGTAATTGAGTGGGACGCATGCGATAATAGTGGTGAAAAAGTTGTGCAGGGAGTGTATTTACTTTGTTCTGTGCGCAACAATATTTATGAGCATTTGGCAACATTATTCTTTGTGGAATAATTTTGTAGATATTTTTGGCATAAATTTTGTATTTATATTACATAATTTGTAAAAACATCCGTGAGATTTGACAAAAGTCTTGCGGATTTTTAATTTAGCGCATTATAATTTTTGAATTGATAATTGAAGTATGAAACATATGAGAAAAAAATCGATTTTAAATAAGTTTAATATTATTTTGGCACATTGAGATTCGATATTTGTGCATGCGAAATCGAATTTGGCATCGAAAATTTTCATTTTTCGTCTGTGCGGTGCGATTTTACTAACGACAATTTTCATAAATAATGCGCAAAATTAAATTATTTGTCGTGCGACTTTTATTTTGACGAGCGAATTTTCGTCAAAATGCTGGGCGAAAATAATTATTTGACTACAAACTTCTTTCAATTTACGACATTTTTCAATTTTGCTTGAATAAAAAATAAATTTACAATCGACAATTTTCATTTTTGGGCGGGTATTTGCGGAGGTGATGGCAACAATTTTCATAAATAATGCGCAAAATTAAATTATTTGTCGCACGATTTTTATTTTGTCTCGCAACTTTTCGTAAAATACTGCGCAAAAATAATAATCTGTCAACAAACTTCTTTTCATTGATGACATTTTTCGATTTTTCGTGAATAAAAAATAAATTTAAAAGCAATAATTTTCATTTTTGGGCGGAGATGTTCGGCAATGATGACAACAATTTTCATAAACGATGCGCAAACTTCGATTATTTTTTTCGCGATTTTTATTTTGTATCGCAACTTTTCGTTAAAATGATGGGTAAAAATAATAATCTGTCAACAAACTTCTTTTCATTTATGACATTTCTCGATTTTGATAGAATAAAAATCGAATTTGCAATTGACAATTTTCATTTTTGGGCGGGGATGTGCGGTGATGATGGCGACAATTTTCATAAATAATGCGCAAATTTCAATTATTTGTCTCGCGATTTCGATTTTTACACGCAACTTTTCGTAAAAATGCTGGGCGAAAATAATTATTTGACGACAAACTTTTTTTCATTTATGACATTTTTTGATTTTTCGTGAGTAAAAAACAAATTTGCAATCGACAATTTTCATTTTTAGTCGATGCTATGCGATTTTAATAACGAAATTTTTCATAAATAATGCGCAAACTTTGATTATTTGCTTTTTGATTTTCATTTTTAAGCGCAAATTTTCATCAAAATTATCAGAAAAAATAATTATTTGACGACAAACTTTTTTTCATCTATGACATTTTTCGATTTTTAGTGAGCAAAAAACGAATTTGTAATTGACAATTTTCATTTTTGGGCGGGGATGTGCGGTGATAATGGCGACAATTTTCATAAACTATGCGCAAACTTTGATTATTTTCTTTTTGATTTTCATTTTTAAGCGCAACTTTTCGTCAAAATTCTGAGCAAAAATAATAATCTGTCAACAAACTTTTTTTCATTTATGACATTTTTCGATTTTTCGTGAATAAAAAACAAATTTACAATCGACAATTTTCATTTTTGGGCGATAATGTTCGGAAATGATGGCAATAATTTTCATAAACTATGCGCAAATTTCTATTATTTATTTCGCGATTTTTATTTTAACACGCAACTTTTCATAAAAATGCTGCGTAAAAATAATAATCTGTAAACAAACTTCTTTTTATTGATGACATTTTTTAATTTTTCGTGAATAAAAAACAAATTTACAATCGACAATTTTCATTTTTGGGCGGGGATGTGCGGTAATGATGGCGAAAAATATGAAAAAAATAAATCACTAAATCATAAACATAAATTAAAAATCAAAAATCCTTTAGACAAATTAAATTCGTATCATATCAAAAGTATTTTTGCAAATGAAAAATTTTAAAAAACTTTCAAATTATCTCATTTGAAACAAATATTTTCTTAAAATGCCGCTTTAAAAAACATTTTTGCTTCACTAAAAAATCATTCTACTACATTCAAATTACATTCCACGCAAATAAATTTATAATAGTTATAATTAAAACTTCACTGTGCACCGTGCAAATCAATAAAATCACCGTAAAAATTCCATAATTCTCCATACAAAAACATAAAATCAACAGTCAAAAACATAAATTCGCAAATAATTTGCAACTTTTCAGAATTCAAAAACGACTCTTTCACGTTCAAAAATCAAAATTCTCCATACAAATTCGAAAATTTTCCATACAAAAACGTTCACGATGCATAAAAATGTCGAAAATCTCCACGCAAGAGTAATTTTTTACAGCACAAAAATGAATCTGCGCTGTTAAAAAATTTATTATCTGCTTAAAATTTCGAAAAACCCTCACTCAAAAACATCCCATCACCAATAAATTTCAATTCATGACAAATAAAAATCAATTCATCCAAATTATTTTTTCTTTTTAAACGGCGCAAAAGTAATATGATTCAAAAACTTAGCGATTCGTCGCGGCATGCCAACCAAAATTAACGAATCATTTTCGCCCAATTGCGGGTTTTCTTCGGGTTTTACAAGCTTGGAAATCGCCGGTTTCGCATAAACTTTGTGCACAAACACCACATTTATTGCAAAATCCTGCGCATGAAGCTCCGCAACGTGTAAAGAAACCACATTACGCGGTACAATTACTTTCACAAGGATATTTTCCGCGTCCAAAGAAAGTTGCTCACTGTGGGGAATGGCTAAAATTTCGGCAAAACGCTCTCCAGCTTCGAATTCTGGCATTATAACTCTCGCCACGCCAAGTTTTCGCAAGATTTCCGCCTGTAAAGGATTCGACGCGCGCGCCGCAACTGTCATCCCAAGCTCGACAAGATAGATGCAGCTGAGTAAAGTTGTGTCGAAATTCGTGCCGAAACACACCAAAACCATGTCGGGCTCGACTTTTCGCACAACTTCATACACCGTTTCACGATCGGAACAGTCCGCAATGAGAACAGATGTCACTCGCCCAGACAAAAGTTCGTCCAAACTCTCGTCCAAATCGACAACGATAACCTCAACTCCGAAGTCGATGAGCTTTATAGCCAAGCTGCGCCCAAAAATTCCGCCGCCTAAAACTAAATATTTCATCCGTCCTCCAAAAAATGTGGAAATTGGCTGGTAAAATTCGAAAAATCGCTATCCAATAAGCACTTCGTCCTCTGGATAACGCACTTTGGGGTTCAATTTTCTCAAAATAAGCGCCGAAATAAAGGTCATCGGTCCCACACGACCCAAAAACATCGTCACAATTATGACAATTTTGCCAAAAGAACTGAGCTGCGCGGTTATTCCTCTCGAAAGTCCAACTGTGGCAAAGGCGGAAACCTGCTCAAATGCGAGGCTGAGAAAATCTTTATCGGGTTCGGAAATCGTGAGCGCGAAAAGCCCAGCCACAACAATCGATAGGCATAAAAATAAAATCATCCCAGCACGTTGCGCAACGATCATCGGCACCGCTTTATCGAAAATTTGCAGCTGGCTTCTCCCCCGCAGCTTCGAAAAAACCATCAGCAGCAAAACAGCAACGGTTGTGGTCTTTACGCCGCCGCCCGTCGAGCCTGGCGAAGCGCCTATGAACATTAAAATTATGAGCAGCAGCACTGAGGACATGTTCAGGCTCGCCATATTAACGGTGTTGAACCCTGCAGTTCTCGGCGTGATGGATTGGAAAAGCGATGCGACAACTTTATAAACGTTTCCAAGCGGCGCAAGAGTGTTGCCCAGCTCGCAAGCATAAAAAAAACACGCGCCCAAAACGATGAGCGCGAAAGTTGAAGCGAGTACAATCTTGCTATGAAGCGAAAGTCGCGGCACAAAAAGCAGGTGCTCGCGGAAATTTATCGAAAACAGCGCGCGGAAATCGGCGAGCACAACAAAACCTATGCCCCCAAGCACGATAAGTGTCATAATCGTAAACGAACCAATGATATTCGACGAAAAACGCATGAGCCCGTCCGACCAAAGTGAGAAGCCGGCATTGCAAAAAGCGCTCACCGAGTGAAAAATACAGAAGAAAATCTTGCCGGAAGGGAGATCATTGTAGCCTTCAACCGCCGATAGCAAGAAAAAAACACCCAATGCCTCAAAAAGAACGGTGAAGCCGATGATGGTACCGAGTAATCCCCTTACTTTGCTCACAAAACGCACGCTAAAAATGTCGCCGAACACCACACGTTCCTTGATGCCAAGTTCACCACGAAGAATGAGCGCCGAAAAAGTGGCAAAAGTCATCACGCCAAGCCCGCCAACTTGTATGAGCGCGAGAATTACCGATTGCCCATAGAGCGTAAACCGCGTGCCCGTGTCCACAACCGAAAGCCCAGTCACGCACACCGCCGAAGCCGACGTAAATAGTGCATCGATAAACGTGATCGGCGTAGTCGTGGCTTTGGGTAGCATCAAAAGTAACGCGCCTGTGAAAATCACAAGCACAAAACTGAGCACAAAAAGAAACGAGGGCGAAAATGGTAAGCTCGCCAAACGTGCATTCGCTCGCGCCACACTCGCCACAAGTTCCATCACCAAAAAAAGCTGCGCTATTATGAGGTACAATTTCGTCAACGAGGCAATGCCCATGCTCCGAAAAAACTCACCAAGCCCAAAATAGTTCCACGATAACGTAAGAAACACAAACTGCAGCGCAAAAAGCCCAAGCAAAATGAAATCGGGCTTGTGCGCGCGAATATGCTCGCGTTTGTTTGGCGCCCACAGAAAACTAATAGCCGTATTCGCAATAAACCCAACCACGATAAACGTGTCAATCAGCCCCGGAATGAAAGCATATTCTTTCGAAAAGCTCAGCCCTGGTTTGGCAACCAACGAAAAAAATGCCAGCGCTCCTAGCGCAAGCATGAAATTGCGACGCACTTTCTGTCGTTTTTCGTCCATATTGGGTTTGTGCAAAAACCTAGTCGATCAATCAGATGCCAAAAAAACCGAAGCGGTCGTTAAGACCGCCCGAATTGCGATTAACTTGCAGACGAAACTAAGTGAACATGTTTTGTATCATGGTTTCTATACCGAACGATGCCTTGAGCAAACTCGATTTTGGATGCGTGCCCGGTGTGGAGAAAATGTGCGTCTCGTCGTCAAAGATGACCTCGTGCGGCTGCACTTTTATGACATCTGCACCAATGCTTTTTATAAGCTCTATCATTTGGGCATCGTCGCCAACTGTTACAATAGGCTGGCATTGCCCGCGCAAAACAAATGCCACCAATGCTGCACCATAACCACAAGCGCCAATGCTCATGCCTCTGTCGAAAACTGATGTTATCAAATCTTTCAATTCGGGCAAAACATGAGCTTCGGATTCGTCGCGCAAAAGAGAGCAGAGCACGTTTACGTTGCCTTTGCCACCCGCGAAAATCAAACCGTCGAGGCGCGTAGAGTCGATTTCGCCAAAGTGCATGACATCGCCGCGCACCATTTGTGCAGCTTCTGCGGCAAAATCGCGCATAGGTGCATTTTTTCGTCGCGGACCCGGTATGCTACGTTCTATGCTTTCGTTTGGGACAAGAGGTATCGGCTTTATTGAATAGCGTTCGACCTCGCGCAAAATATACGATACATCCCAAACCGAGCTTCCTTCATCGAAGCCCAATCCACTGATAATTATGCCTATAGTTTTCATAACTCACAAGTAAATACTTTTTCTGCAAAACACAATTTCTTTATCGCAATTCCGCCAATTTGCATTCTCGAATCTGCAAGTCGGAGACAATTAGTTGTTCGATTATTAATCATTTAAAGAGCTATCGATGAATTACGTTTCGATATTGAAGCATAATCGAGATTTCGGGCAGTTTTGAAAAGTTGCCAGCACTATCCCTTACCAATGAATGGCAAATCTGTTTTTCGCTGCCGGTAACATTATAATGCACGCCATCACACGATGACAAAAACACCAACTGGCACTTGACAAGGCGGTTTGCAATAGTGATATTGAAAAACAACTTTTTCAGGGAAAACATGTCCTCAAAATTTTTCTTAACCAGAATGAAAGCCGAAGTTTACGCAATAATTTCGGGTTTACTATGGGCGGCATCGTTTCCGCCAATGGGCTTGGGATTTCTCGCTTTCTTTGCGCTGTTGCCACTTTTTTGGGCACTCATCGAAACAGATTCGCCATGGAAAAGTGCGCGATTAGGCTATATTTGGGCATTTTCGGCGGCAGCTGGAGCACTTTGGTGGATTTGGAAACCTACGGCACTTGGCATGTTTCTAACTTTATTTGTGCTTGGCGTAAACGGCATTTTTGTGGCACTATTTTTCTGGTTAGCAAAAAAACGCGGCGGAGTAAACTTTGCAGTTGCATTCGCCCCTATAATTATTGTCGCAGTAGAGTATCTACGCTCGCTAGGTGCTCTTGGTTTTCCTTGGCTCGCAATGGGTTATGCACTCACACCTTACAATGCTTTTGTGCAAATAGCAGATATTTTTGGCATATTTGGTTTATCAATGTGGGTGGCTGCAACAAATTCGTGTATGTTCTTTATTTCCAGCGCTTTCGGTACTATGCGCACGCAACCAAAGCTTTTCCGCAACGCGATTTTTGCACTTGCAGCGCTTTTTGCTACATCTGGAATTTATGGCATTATCGCACAGACGAGATCTTATGATGGCAAGCCCGTGCGCGTGGCATTACTGCAATCGAATGTTGACCCCTATTTAAAATGGACTCGCGAGGCAAAAAGCAAAAATGCACTGCTTTTTGCCGAAATGATACTCGCCGTTGATGGTGCAGCCGATATCGTGATAATGCCCGAAACTGCAACATCTTGCTATCATCGCGCGCGCCCAGCGATGTTTTCGCCCATCGTACAATCGTGCACCGAGATAAAAACACCAGTGCTTTCTGGCACACTCGACTATACCGACGATAATCGCGATATTTACTTCAACTCAGCTGTTCTCATCGAACCCAATGGCACATTCGAGAAAACCTACAACAAAATTCGCCTCGTGCCCTACGACGAATACATTCCACTCGAAGGCATTTTTAAACCTTTGCGCGATTGGGATTACCCTGGTAGCCATTTCACCGCTGGTGACAGTTTCGTTATTTTCGACGGTGGCGAGAATGTTGGTAAATTTGGCGTTATGATATGTTACGAATCGCTTTTTGGTTGGATTGGCAGAGAATTTCGCAAACGTGGTGCTGGTTTTCTCATGAACATAACAAATGATGGTTGGTTTGGCATCACACCAGGACCATACCAGCATGCGGCGTTTAATGTTGTCCGCGCAATTGAAACGCGCACATGGATTGCGCGTTGCGCGAACACGGGCACATCGATGTTCATCGACCCACACGGCAAAATAGTTGCTCAAACGTCGATTTTCGAAAAATGCATACTTGTGGGCACTATTTTCGCAAACGACGTCACAACTCCCTACATGATTTTAGGCGATTTTGTCGGTTGGGTATGCGTGATTTTGCTTTTGGCATACGCTTTCAGGCTGCAAATGCTGTTTTTTGGACTGCGCAAGGCTATTTTCTCAAGTAAAAATAAGAAAAAAGTGGGGTGAACTGTGTCATTAAGCGCACTACGCGAAAGCATTGTGGAAATTGGCTCACGCTTATGGCAACAAGGTTATTTGCCGGCATTTTCGGGTAATATTTCGGTCATGCTTTCCGAAAACTCCTATCTCATCACTCCGAGCACAGTTTGCAAAGGATTTCTCGCGCCTCACCAAATTCTTCTCATCGACAGAAATGCCAAAGTTTTGAACGGTGACGGTGTGGTTTCGGGGGAAAGCGCACTGCATCTTGCCGCATACTACATACGAAACGATGTGAAAGCAATAATTCACGCACATGCACCATACTCGACAGCACTTTCGTGCACGAACCACACTTTACCCGACGACATTGTAGCAGAGCTTATGTTGAAAATTGGGCATGTTCCCACAGTGCCATTTGCGCCACCATGCACAGAGCAGCTCGCAAACATAAGCAAGCCTTACATTATAAAGCACAATGGCTTACTTCTTCAAAATCACGGCTCGGTGGCATTCGGTACAACCCTCGACGAAGCTTTTATGCGCATAGAGCTTATCGAGCATGCGGCGAAAGTTTTCTGTATTTCAAGTGCATTGGAAAGTAAGCTATAATATGTGCAGCAACGCATTACACCATAACAAGCAAGTATAGAACGCAACTGATAGCTTCACTATACTTAACCCCCATATTCACATCGTCATCAATCGCAGCATTATGCAGTTTTTCGAGCGTGATATTCAAACTGTGCGCGCAGTGTTAATTGCTGAATAATCGCAAAATGCACACCACTAATGCTATGCAATTGTAACACAATATGTTAGCCGCGCAAACAATCCTCGTGCATCAATATAATTTATGGGCGATCGAGATTTAAATAAAATATGCATCCGATGCGCATTACAAGCGGATGCATATATTTTGCACAAAATAGATTGACGCCTAATTGGCAACTTGCCAGCAACCTTATTCTTCTAACGGTTGGAACGTCATCTGAAGATTACGCCACAGATCGTTGCCCTCAAGTAAATGAGTGCAATCTGTGCACCGATCGACTTTCTTGTCCGGTAAAAAGTTAGAGCATCAGAATACTACGGGATAACCACGCTGTCGAGCTGGACGGTGATATCGAAGTGGATGCTATCGCCCCAATCGAGCACAACCTGCGCAGGTAAGGTATCACCCGGCAAAGTGTATTCGGCAACAACGTTGTTGATGCTCAGATTGTAGATGTTTTCGCCCAAAATCGCGAGGAAGTTCCAATTGAATGTGCCAACAGAGCCCGACATTGAAAAATCGACAGAGGTATCACTGTAAGTTTGGATGAGCGAATCGGGAAAATGGTAGTAGTTGCCGAGGTAGGAAATGTCGAGTTCGTCGTTTGGCGGGCGATCGTATGCCATGACGAAGAAACACATTTGGGCACTAGGCGGCATGGTGCCAACAAAATGAATAGTACCAGTAACTTTCGGTATGCCTTTTGGGCTTAAACCGTAGTCGTCGCAACCGACGAACAGCGCCGCGGCTAAGGCGGCAATTGCCAAAATGCTGATTTTCGTTTTCATGGCGTTAAAGTAATATGCGTGGAAATTTGTGCAATAGTTTTTTTTCAGTCGCGAAAAAATGCTCGACAAAACTTTTTTTTTGCGCTATTTTGTAAGTATGCTAAGAATATTGCTACATCGATTGCCAATAATGTTGCTGGCGTCGCTCCTGGTTTTCGGCGCCACCTATGCCGAAAAGCGCGTTCGCAAAACCCCCACACGCACAACAAGAACTACCTCCTCGCGCACAAAAACCAAAGAAACCGCAAAAAAATCCGAGCCCAAAGAATCCAAAGACACTGGTAACAAGGATTTTGCCGAAACAGCAGCATCATTGCGATCACTTTTGACCAAAGGCGACACCGCATCATATTGCGACAAATTGCTAACTGCTTTCGATGCAAAAGGTAAGCCTAGCGATTCGCTTCATTTCGACAAAGTATTTTTCGCCCTCGACTGGGAGATCGCACACAAAAATTTCGGCAATGTAAAACCAATTGCCACCAAGCTGCGCGAATACTCTCCAGCGCTCGCCGCAAAAGCCATACTGTTTCGGGCAAAAGCGATGAACGAAGATGATAAATCTGTGCGCGCTCTAATAACATGCCGCATGGCACAAGTGGAATATGCCGGTACCGACGTGCGACGCGAACTTGGTGATTTCGCCACATCGATTGGGGCAAAATTCAAAGGATTTCCGCCGCCTGCAATCTCTGATTCTCTCAAAAAAGCTGTGGACAACGCTGGTAAGAACAACTCCGAGAACACTGGCGAACAAAAAGCACAGAAAACTACTAAGCCATCGAATTTGCCAAAAATGCCTACAAATTAATCTATCGCTTTGTGCAACAACAAGTTCACTGTAAACAATTTTGCAATAGAATTGCATCGAAGCCGGATGCAGGAATTTTTTATTGCTTGGCAACGCAAAAATGAAAAACGAGATCCTAGTTCATGTATGTTGCGCACCATGCGCGGTGTTTGTGCTCGAACATCTTGTGCAGCAAGATTTTAACATACGCTGCTTTTGGTTCAATCCAAACATACACCCGTTTTTGGAGTATTCGAAGCGATTGAAAACGGTGCAAAAACTTTGCGACCAAATGTCGATACCTCTCGTGTGCAATAGCAATTATGAGCCTCAACTCTTTTTACAACAAACAGTTAACTGTGCAAATGCTTTTGAACGTTGCTGCAAATGCTACGATATACGTGCAGAAAAAACAGCACAACTAGCATCTGATTTGGGAATATCTCTTTGCACCACAACACTTTTATATTCCAAATACCAAAACCATACGCAAATTTCCCAAAGTTTTGAGAAATTTGCGCATGATAAAAACATAAATTTTTTCTATGAAGATTTTCGGCGTGGTTGGACACACGGCATAGAGGCATCTCGCAATATGGGGCTTTACCGACAACAATACTGCGGCTGCCTTTTCAGTGAACACGAACGTTTTGCCAATTGCGTGGACAAATATCTTGCTTCACACAGCTGGCATTATGAAAACGTTGCTGCCGACACCATAAGCAAAAACCATACCACATAAGGCTTTGCAGTGGTACACAAATAAAGACCGCAGACAATCGAAATTGCGATTCAACCCACTCGATTGTTTTGAAACGCGGCAAATTGGGTTGCGATGCAGTTTACTTAGTGGAAATTACTTTCCAGAAAGTCCACCCGCTGATTGTCTTTTTGCCTGTAACAGCAGCTGCCGCAGCCGACATAGACGGGAAAACAACATCGAAGCCTTCGATTTTCACGCCGTCTTCGGTGATGTCGCCCCAATACTCGCGGTTTTTGTATTTGCCGTGCAGTTTGGAACCGGGTTGCGGTAGGTCTTTAGCTCTGCCGCGAACACCTTGCGCATTTTTTTTGATGCGCAACTTGGCGACAGGTGCAGCGGAAGTTTCTTTGGGCGTGCGCGTGGAAGCGAGCTTGTTTCGCTTGATGTAATCGTCAATTTTGCCGAAAAGCTCGTCCATATCCTGCTGAAAACCGCTCAAAACTAACATGTGCGAACGCAAAGCTTCGTCTGTTTCAAGATCGAGCTTGCGAATTGCTTCCACGCGTTTTTTTGCGATTTCCTTTTGCGCTTTGTCGAGTGCCTCGATGGTTTTGACAATATTAGGTTTTTTCTCCATGGCATCTCCTATTATAGATTTCTATTTGCGCCATTATAAGAATGCTTTTATCATTATATAAGTCAAGCAATTTTTACCAATAATTATAAATGCCCATCAGCACAATATATACGAACTCATTTTACACAAGGAGTGTCCATGAACGAAAAAATGATGCCCACAAAACTCCAAATTGAATTACCCGAGAGCATCGCTGAGGGTGTGTATTCGAATTTGGTGATTATAGTGCATTCAAATTCGGAATTTATTTTCGATTTTGTGCGCATGGTGCCCGGTATTGCAAAAGCTAAGGTGCAAAGTCGTGTTATAATGACCCCTGTGAATGCAAAAAGTATGCTCAAATCACTTTCCGAAAACATCGAGAAATACGAGCAAACTTTTGGTGAAATTAAACTTGTCGATAACAAAAACGAAAAGCTCATAGGTTTTCCAAACGAATAGGAAAAAAAATTCCTTGACAGTTTCGAAAGTCCTAATATTTTTTGTGCATCGCACTCCGGAATAGCTCAATTCGGCAGAGCGGGTGACTGTTAATCACTAGGTTGGGGGTTCAAGTCCCTCTTCCGGAGCCAAACCAACGCCGGTTTTGCAGTTTTAAAAAACCCCGTATTCATCCTACGGGGTTTTTGCTTTTGGGAAAAGGTTCACAAGAATTTTCCTAACGCAAATCTAACTGCTGCTGGATTTCTATTGGCGTTTTTACCTTTCTGTCGGTTAGTAGGTTTAAATAATACTCTTTATCTGTAATTATCCGTTCTAACTCAACGTCCTTACGACGAGATAACGCAACAAATAAAGCTGCTGAGTGAGCCTGGCAGTTGATAGATTTTTTAGGATTGAATGCGATGTCGGAAAAACCGCCAAACGCGGATAGTTTTTCTGCTAATTCGATGTTTTGCCAAAGCGCAATAATATATAGCCAATCATAAAACGCTGTTTTTGGAACA
>CAYUDB010000008.1:0-15896 GCA_964443405.1 uncultured bacterium
CTGGCATACCACTTTTCTGGCAGGAGAAAAACACATACCCAGGGCTTGCCACACGACTTGCCTCATTGTTTGCGAAAAAAATGTTTCTGGGCTTTCCCGATGCTAAAAAACACCTTTGGAAGAAAAACAACGCCGTGTTCTCGGGCAACCCCGTGTCAACAGTGTCGATTTTGGAGACTAGAGAGCAATTGCGTCAAAAGCTTGGGCTGAATGCCAACGACAAAGTAATTTTCGTCACAGGCGGCAGCCAAGGCGCAAAACCACTCAACGATATACTCATCGACATGCTCGAGAAATTCGAATTGCCCACAAATTTCCAGATCATCTGGCAATGCGGTAGCCGCGATTTCGAAAAAATTGCACATTTACCGCAAGCACAAAAACCAAATGTTCGTGTGCACGGTTTTGTTACAAATATGGCAGAAATCTACGCAGCATCCGATATAGCTTTCTGCAGAGCAGGTGCTGCTACACTTGCAGAAATTGCACAGTTCGCATTACCGGCAATATTGGTGCCCTTTCCGCAAGCCGCAGCCGATCATCAAACGAAAAACGCTCAATCGTTTGCCGCAGTAAATGCAGCTTTGATGATCCCACAATCGACGCTCACTGGTGAAAAACTGTTACACATTTTTACCGAAACTCTTTCAGATGAAAAGAAAATCGCATTCATGCGCGAACAAATGCGCAAACTCGCCAAACCCGATGCGGCAAACTTTATTGCACAAGAAATTTTCGGCATTTTGAGTAAAACTTACAAGTATAAATAACAAATATCCATTATAGAACTTAACAAAAAAAATAAATAACAGGGGGCGCGGTATGAGTCCGAGAAATGGTCACATGTTCAAAAAAATCAAACGCCTGCATTTTGTAGGCATAGGCGGCTCTGGCATGAGCGGATTGGCGGAGATTTTGCTCATACACGGCTATCACATCACCGGTTCCGACATGCAACACAGCGACGTAACCGATAGACTCGAACTGCTCGGCGCGAAAATTTTCTACAACCATTCCGAAGAAAACGTTGGTGATGCAGACGGTGTAGTTATTTCATCGGCGATTCGCGGCGATAACCCCGAACTTACAAGTGCAATCGAACGCGGCATACCTGTAATTCGCCGCGCCGAAATGTTAGCCGAACTAATGCGCATGAAATATGGCATAGGCATAGCAGGCACACATGGCAAAAGCACAACAACATCTGTTGTGGGCGAAGTTTTGACTGAAGCCAATTTCGACCCCACAGTTATAGTGGGCGGCATAGTTGTAAATCTGAGTTCCAACGTGCGCAACGGTTTTGGCGATTACCTCGTAGCTGAAGCAGATGAGTTCGACAAATCTTTCCTGCGCCTCAGTCCAACAATTGCGGTAGTTACAAACATGGAACGCGAGCACATGGAATGCTATGGCGACAACATGGATGAGCTTCGTTCGGCATTTTTGGAGTTCATGAACAAAGTGCCTTTTTACGGGGCAGTTATTCTCTGCATCGATGAAACGCCATTACAAGAGCTTTTGCCAGAAATTGGCAAGCGCGTTATCACCTATGGTCTTTCTACACAAGCTGATGTGCGCGCCACACGTGTGGAATTTTCGCATACGGGCACAACGTTCACAGTTGTTGCTGATGGCGTAGCACTTGGCGAGGTACGCACGAATTTGGTTGGCATCCACAATGTGAAAAACTGCTTGGCAGCAATTGCCGTCGGTCTCGAAGTGGGTGCCGATTTCGATGACATACGCCGTGCACTTGCAAAATTCAAAGGTGTGTATCGCCGTTTTCAGGTGAAAGGTAGCATCGGCAATATCCTTGTCGTCGATGACTTCGGAC
The DNA here is from genome assembly GCA_964443405.1 of uncultured bacterium. Classification (GTDB taxonomy): domain Bacteria; phylum UBP14; class UBA6098; order B30-G16; family B30-G16; genus CAYUDB01. Next base: position 1,835 of record CAYUDB010000008.1, read on the forward strand.
ATCATCCAACAGAAATTAATGCCACACTCACTGCAGCGAAAACCGCATATCCCGAAAACCGCTTAGTCGCTGTTTTTCAACCACATCTTTACTCGCGCACGCAAGAATTCTATCACGAGTTTGGCAAAGCTTTTCTAAACTCCGACGTATTGGTGATAACCGAAATCTACGGTGCACGAGAAGATCCCATACCAGGTGTTACTGGTGAACTTGTCGCTCGTGCGGCAAAGGATTACGGTCATCGTGACGTGCATTTTGTTTCCGACAGAAATGCCATACCCGATCTGCTCGAAAAAATCACACGCTCAGGCGATTTGGTTCTCACAATTGGAGCAGGTCCCATTTGGCGAGTTGGCGAGGCATTTTTGCAAAAGCTCGAACAACGCAATTCGCTATCCGCCACTCCTCTTTTTTCCTATGCGGACGACTTCAAACTCGACGAGGGTTTTAAAAAAAGCAATGGCGATTCTGATGAAGCACTCAAACTCGATGGCAGCGATTCGCTGCGTTACATGAACCTCACTTTTTGAAAATGACAAACTGGGCAAACATAAAAGAAAAACTTGCGGCAATTTGTGCCATTCGTGAGCACGAGTATTTTGCGCACCACACGTCATTGCACGTTGGCGGTGAAATACGTTTTGCAGTGTTCCCGTCGAGCCGCGATATGCTTGCCCAGATTATGCAACTGCTTGTTACCGAAAATGTTCCACATGTAGTTTTGGGCAAAGGCACAAATGTTCTCGTTTCCGATGACTTTTTCGACGGTGTTGCAGTCATACTCGGCGATGGCATGGATAATTTCACTTACGAGGGCAACGGCATTTGGAACATTGAGGCTGGAGCATCGTTGTGGTTTGCTGTGAACCTTTTGGCGAAAAACGGTTTTTGCGGCATTGAGAACCTTGCTGGCATACCTGGTTCTATTGGCGGTGCTGTTATAATGAACGCTGGTGCTTACGGCACATCATTTTTGGAGCACGTGGTATCGATAGAAATGTGGACACCCGATAGTGATTTCTGCGAACTTTCTGTAAAAGAGCTGAATTTCTCTTATCGTCGCGTTGTTTTGCCCGAGAAAAGCATTGTTACAGCAGCAAAACTACACCTCGACGAGTGCGATTCTCAAGTTGCCATTGCGCGCATTGAGGAGGTTTTGGCAAAACGCGCGAGCACACAGCCTTTGCATTTGCGTAGTGCCGGGTGCTTTTTCAAAAATCCCGACGGCAAACATGCAGGCAAGCTCATTGAGGAGACAGGATTGAAAGGTTTTCGCTTTGGCGGCGCACAAGTTTCACTTCAGCATGCGAACTTTTTGGTAAACGCCGAAAACGCCACCGCACGTGATATTTCAGCACTTTCCGATTATGTTCGCGACAAAGTAGCAGAGAAATTCGGTATAATTTTGGAGACGGAAGTAATAAAGATAGGAGAGTTTTGAGTGCCGACTTTATGGGAAAAACTATTGTTTTTTGTGGCTATGCTATGTCTTCTGGGTGCATGGTTGGTTTTTAGCCCCATTTTCGACGTGAGTAACGTTGAAATTTCGGGCACTACGGCATTCAGAGCACTTTTGCCATCAAATGTGCGGCACAACAAAGTTCTCTTTGTGGATGAGCACACCTTTTTAGAAAACGATAACCGAGCCGAGAAAATTTCTGTGAGCCGCGTTTTCCCTTCCGAAATAGTTCTGCGCATCGAAGAGAAAACGGCGGTTTACCTGCTCAATGCGGGCGAGCTTTTCGGTATTTCGGCAAATGCGGAAGTTTTGCCTATTTCGCAGTTTGCCACAGTACCAAATTTACCCATCATCTTCTGTGCCGAATGCACAAATTTGCAGTTTTTCCACGCTGTAACCGACGAATCTGTAAGAAGATGTGTAAAATTTTTAAACGATATCGCCTCGCATCAGCCCGAAATTCTCGATGTCATATCAGAGGTTCATTCTCTTTCGGCAAACGAGTTTGAGCTTTTTCTGACCGATGACAATATCAAAGTTCGTGTTGACGGCAATGGCAGCAATTTGCAGCGTTTGGAGCTAATTTTGAACAATTTGGGAGAAAAACGGTCGCAAGTTTTTGAAATTGACTTGCGTTACCCCGACCAAGGTGTAGTACGCTTTCGCGAGAAGGGCGCCTAATATTTTCAAACAGAGCATGTTATGGAGGAAATAATCGCAGCGGTGGACATCGGCACTAAAAAAACTGTGGTTCTCATAGCCGAGAATCTCGAAAGCGGTTTGTGCGTTCGCGGCATGGGCATGGCACCTTCTGAAGGTGTAGTGCGCGGAGTCGTTGTAAACGTCGAGCATGCAGAACTCTCTGTACTCAAAGCACTTGCCGCTGCCGAAAAAAACGCACAACTCAAAGTGCGCAATGTATCCGCAGCTTTTGGTGGAAATCAGGCACTCGTTTTCAAATCGCATAGCATAACCAACATTGCAAAAGATGCAAACGCCATACGTGAAAACGATTTAGCTCGGCTCATGCATAGCGCAAAAACTGTTGCCATGCCCGAGAATTTTCATCTATACGACTGTGTTCCATGCAATTATCAACTCGACGGGCAAAATGTCTGCTCACAAGATGTAATGGGACAGCATGCACAGAAAATCGAAGGTGACTTTTGGCTTTTTGCGGCACCCGAACTTGCAGTTATGAACTTCAACCGCACGTTTGAAAACAGAGGTTTTTTGCCCGAACAACTTTTCTCAAAAAACCATGCGGCAGCGCTCGGCATTTTGACCACCGACGAAATGGATGCAGGAGTTCTTCTCATCGACATAGGTGCTGGCACAACCGAAGCAGTGTGCTTTTCGAAGAACATGCCAATAGCTTTCGCAACGCTACCATTTGCCGGCGAAAGTGTTACGCACGATTTGACAGCAGGATTAAAACTTTCGCGCTCTGCCGCCGAAAAACTCAAACACAAGTTTGGTTGTGCACTAGAAAGCGAAATCGTAGATGACGAAATTTTGCAAATCGCTACCGAGGGTGGCAATACCGTGAACTTGAGCAAACGTTTTACCGCACAAATAATCGAGGCGCGTGTGGAAGAAATTTTCGTGCTATTGCGCCAAAAAATCATGGAGCAAGGCGTTACATTGAACACTCAAACAACTCCACGCGGCATCGTCCTCTGTGGCGGTAGTGCTAGAATTGGCGCCATTGATCGGCTTGCAGCAAAAATTTTCGAATTACCCATACGCATTGCAGGCAAAACCACCTGCGGAATAGAACTCGATATGCTCGATTGTGCAGTAGCACTCGGTGTTTTGAAGCTCACCGCACAGAAAAACGATTTCGAAGATGATTTTTTTGCCAAAAAAGGTTTTTTTGCCCGTCTGTGGGCTTCGATAAGCAGAAAAATACTTAGTAAACTATAAAAAAACGGGGAGGTTTTCTATGGCTATGGAATTGGTTAGGGATGAGCCTGAGGCTGTACTTGGCGCGCGCCTCAAGGTTTTGGGTGTTGGCGGCGCAGGTTGCAATGCCGTCATTCGCATGGTGCAAGCAGGTTTGTACGGAGTGGACTTCGTGCTTGTGAACACCGACCAGCAAGTTTTTGAGCGCGTTGGCGATGCGCACGGAGCCAGTGTTTCGAAAGTTCGCATTGGCACGAAGGTTACGCGTGGTTTGGGCGCCGGTGGCAATCCCGAATTTGGGAAAAAGGCTGCCGAAGAGGACAAAGACATTATCTCGCAACACCTTCAAAACACCGACATGCTATTTATTACAGGCGGCATGGGCGGCGGAACAGGCACAGGCGCAGCACCTGTTGTTGCCAAACTTGCCAAGGAAATGGGCATACTCACTGTTGCCATTGTCTCGAAACCGTTTATGTTCGAAGGCACAACGCGTCTCAACAATGCCGAAGCAGGTATCGAGGAATTACGCACCGTTGTCGATACGCTCATTGTCATCCCGAACGACAAAATTTTCGCCATGGGCGAGAAGGACATGCCTTTTGCTCAAGCACTTGCACGAGCCGACGAGATCTTATTCCAAGCGACGCAAGCGATATCGGATCTAATAACGCAAGTTGGCGAGATGAACGTCGATTTTGCCGATGTGAAATCGGTGCTAGAAGGCAGCGGCGGAAACGCCATCATCGGTATTGGCATCGCGAAAGGCGAAGACCGCGCCACTGAGGCAGCGAAACGTGCTATCTCACATCCACTTATGGACAACATCACCATCAATGGTTCGAAAGCGGTGCTCGTGAATTTCTGTGGCAATATCAGCGCTTCCGAAATCAACCAGGCGGCGACTTTCATCCACGAACAAGCAGGCTCGGATGCCAAAATAAAATACGGTTTCGTGCCCGATATTGATGCACAGGATGAGTTTAGAGTTACAGTTATAGCCTCTGGCGTGGCTCGCAGAAAGCCTGCACAACGTATCCCGACAGCCGCCCAGACAACTCAACGCATTTTGCAATCATCCGACATGTTTGCTCCCGAAACGCAAAATACTCGCACTCAACCACGCGTGCAAGTTGCTGAGCCACAACGCGAATACAACAATAGTGCGTTTTACGAAGAAGAGCGTCCCTTCGAACGCGATGTTCGCAAAGAACCTGCATTTATACCTTCGAACAATGCACCTCAGCAACCGGAAAAGCCTGCGAAACAAGAGATTGAAGAAGATCTCGTAGGTGTTGCGGCTTCAGTTTCTGATGGACTATGGGATTTTGCACCAGATGACTATGATCTCCCGGCGTATAAGCGCCGTGGTGGCAAATAGTTGCGCGAAAGTTGCATGTTCAGTGCCAAAAATCACGTGTTTTACAGAAAAAGGGCGGTACAACAGCCGCCCTTTGCTGTATTGTATAATTACAATACTTCGCTTTATAAAATGCACAAATTTTCGAGCCGTTAGAGGTAAAGAGAAAATGAATATAGAGACACTCGGAGCTGAGTTTTTGGCGAATGCTGAGCGCAGCTATGCTGATTTCATAGCTAAAAATGGCGTAATTGCGACGGAAATAATCGGTGTTCGTGTGCCAATAATCCGAGGTATAATCAAGAAATACGCAAATGAGATTAATATTACTCCCGAAACTGAACTATATCAATTTATTGAAGCATGCGCAAAGTCAAATATACGCGAGATGCAATTATGCTCAGCATATATTTTACCAATATTATATAGAAAATCGCACAATAGTTTCAACAAATGCCTCAGTTCATGCGTAAATTACATTGTGAATTGGGAATACTCTGACGCATTATCGATGGAATGTGCACGCTTTTTACAATATGATGCCATTATAGATTACGCGCGAGCCGATAATCATTGGATTGCAAGGTTTGGTCTGGTATGTGCGATAATTGCTGGGCGCCCAAGTATTGCTACGATATCGGCGGCGCAACGAGCAGAAATTCTAGCGACAATCACTTCGCGCAAAACCTTGACCGTACAACTCAAAAAAGCCGTACGCTGGGCAAATGAACAGTTTGAGAAATATGATAAGTAACGCATGATTGCACTTAGAAATTTTAGAATACTAAGTTTATTTTGTGATTTTTGCTAACCTAAACTGATGAAAGAAAAGATAGGCATTGCGTAATTTGTGATATAAAGAGTAATTTTTATTAATAAAAAAGGTTATGAAAAAGATAGTTCTAATTATATTATTCTCTCTAGCATTTTTCGGGTGCAAGACTGAGGAAAAATGCTCGACTCAGCAATGGCTTTATTTCGATACTCTTTGCGAAATAAAGCTTTTTGGCAGAATAGATGCTGCAAAACAAGATAGAATCTTTGCGCAATGTGGTCACATACTTGGCGTTTACGACTCATTATTTGATGCATATGACACCACATCGATAATATCGAAACTTAGTTTTGCTCGAAATGAAACTCTTATTGTGTCCAAGAAAGTTTCAGATGCTCTGCACAAAATGCATATTGTTTCGGCAAACACCAATTTTCTGGTGGATTACCGACTGGGGTTTCTCATAGATTTGTGGGCAGTTTCACCGACGCAAACAAAGATTCCAACACGTGCGCAACTCGATTCAGCACTTACGCTTTGCAAGAATGGGGATATAGTTTTCACAAACGATAGTGCAATCTATGTTGCGGGAAATGTAAATGTGAACTGTGGTGCATTTCTTAAAGGTTATATCGTTGATTTGCTTTATGATAGTCTGTTTGCAATATGCGACACCGACACCAGTTTTCGCGGCTTTCTTATTGATATTGGGCGTAATCTGAAGGCATTTCACAAAAAGAGAAAGTTTTCGATAGGTATAGCCTCACCTCGCGGAGACGATGTTATTGCAGCATTTGATCTTCCGTCAACATATGCCTGTGCAACCGCAGGAGATTATGAGCGTTGCTTTTTTGTGGACGGCAAACGTTACCATCATATTTTCGACCCACGTACTGGCGAATGTGCCACTGGCGCAATCGGCGCCACAATTGTTGGCAACTCGGCATTAGCTTGCGATGTATTTTCTACTGCTGCTGTGATTTACGGAAACGACGTGTCGCGCATCATCGATACCAATATTTTTTCGTACATCATCTTTCGTGAGAATAATGGCAAAGTTGAGTATTCCAAATACGGGAAAACCGTGTTCAGAAAATTATAAATTTTTCGTAATCACTTATTTTCATATAATTTTTAATAAACAGCGATTTATCTTTATGAGAGCGCCATATTCCACAGTTAGATGTTGCGACTTTTTCTTATTTTTAGCAGCACAACTCTCTAATTTCCTGTTCAGAGGATGAAGTTTTCGAACAATATTTGTTGCACAAATTCCAAAAATGCTACATCTTGCAAAAAATGACTAACCGGAGGGTTCACGATGAAAAGGTTCGCGCTACTTGTTCTTCTCATTTTCGGTTGCGCATCAGCGCAATACGATGGAAACAAAGGCGAAACAACTTCTGATGCCTTTAGCTCAAACGTTGGTTTCCATGGCATTGCGGGCAAGTTGGCGCTACTTTTGGTCTCGTCCGACTACGGTGTAACGCCCGGTTTTGGCTTGTGGACCGACCTCGGATACATTGCCAAAAACGTCGGCGTGGATGCTGGTATCGAATATTGGAACGCAGGACGCGAGAAATTGGAGGCAATTGAGCGTAAAACAGACCTCGCCATCTACGCAACCGTCCGTTACGACATTGAAATCGGGAAAATTCGCCCGTTTTTGGGTGGCGGCATCGGCGTCAATATGTACACTAAAAAATACCCCGATGAATGGAATCGCCCAGACGAAAAGGACACTAAACCAGAGTTACACATAGACATGGGCGCGCGTTACAATGTGCACCCAAAAATCGATCTCGAAGCCCGCATCAAGGCAAATTTTTCCGACGTCAGCGCATACGGTCTGCATGTATCGGGCATATTTTTAACCGAAAAGTAAGCGACACCCAAATTTTTTCTTGCTAAACTACGTTTGTTTTGGAATTTTCTTCTTTGTTCCAGAACACTTGTTTATTTTGACTACTGTCTTTGCTAAGTAAAACGTAGTTTTTGTAACAAGCATTTTCAATGAACAGCGAACATAAAATCGAGTTACTTGGCATTCCGCCAGACAAACTGGGCGCTCGTTTCGAGCTGCACGGTGAACGGGCTTTTCGTGCCAAACAAATCTGTAAGTGGTTGTATTCTCGAAACATAACCGACTTCAATTCCATGACCGATTTACCAACCACGTTTAGGGAATTTCTCCGAGAAAATGCGCTCTTTTCGCTGCCGCAAGTGATTGCTGTTGTTCAGGATGATGACGGCACAGCAAAGTTCTTGTTTGAACTTGTTGACGGCAAACGCGTGGAAGCGGTATTTATTCCCGATGACGAACGTGAAAAAAATACGATATGTGTGTCATCTCAAGTGGGTTGTGCGATGGGCTGCACGATTTGTGCAACAGGTGCTATGGGATTTACTCGCAACCTTTCATCTACCGAAATCATTGGTCAAGTAGTTGAAGTAAAACGATTTCTGGAGAGTTCAGGTCGTCAGCTAACTAATGTTGTTTTCATGGGCATGGGCGAGCCATTAGCGAACTTGGACTCAGTTTGCGATGCGATTCGCGTATTGCTTTCGGATTATTGCTTCGGACTTGGACACCGAAAAATACTGATCTCCACTGTTGGGCTAATCGAGGGTATCGACGCGCTAATCGCAACCGAACTAAAACCAAAACTTGCAATCTCGCTGAGCGCACCAACCGATGAACTGCGAGCAAAGATTATGCCCACTGCAAAAAAATACTCTATTGAAGAGTTATGCAAAGCTGCTGTCCGCTATGCTGAGCATAACAGACGTTGGGTTACATTTGAGTATGTGCTAATCGATGGATTTAATGACGACATAGAATGTGCCAAAAAGCTCACCGAACTAATAAAAGACCTGCCCGTAAAAGTCAACCTTATTCCACTTAACCCAATATACAACAGCACATTTGTCCCCGCTCCAAATCGAATAATCTTGCGATTTCAAGCTTTTCTACTTGCCAACGCAATTACAGCCACAGTTCGTTTTTCCAAAGGCAGCTCTCTACAGGGCGCCTGCGGTCAACTTGCAGCTGTGCAAAACTAAACTTAGTTTGTCAGTCTAAAACTGTGAATGCAAAGGCGCATCCTCTCGTTCCGCCGCTTTCCAAGGCTGAAGAAATAACTTCACATTCTAGTTTACGTCCAAGTGCGATTTGCAAATGATGTAACACATGTCCGCCACAACAATAGCAATATGTTTTTGAAATTATTCCATCGGCTTTTGGTAAACAAACACAACGAAAGTGCTCTATATTATCAGGGAAAAACGTTACCAGCACTCGCCCATCTTCTAAGAGCCGAACACTGTTTCCAAAAACAAATTTTGTAGCGTTCGCAGCAGCTATTCGCGCTTCGAAAGTAGTGTTGTTCTTGGCTATGCCGCGTGACAGTTCCAGACGTTTGCCACCCAAACAACATGCACAGTGTTGCCGCACATCCTTACATGTCTGTCCGTCTAAAAGATTATCCATCTTGAGCATAGCGTTTTTCATCCACTCAGCTTTTACCGCTGGTTTGGTGCTCGTTTTAATCGATTCGCCACCTTCAAGTATCTCAGCTGCAATTCCCGCTTCGATTTTCGCATCTGCCATACTCTGCGCCAATTTTTCGATGCGCCCATATTCGTATTTTTTCACGTCAGTCTCTCCTGATTTTGCTTAGTAGAAACATGTTATGATTTTTTTGAGACGCAAGTGAAATTCGCTCAATTTTCGTTTTTTTCCGCCGAAAACTGATTTGAGTTAAGCATGTTCTACAACGGAGCTTTGTCAATTAAAAAGCCTGCACATTTCTGAGCAGGCTCGTAATGAAGTGCTGGTAAATCTATTCTGCAATAATTGTGCTGGTAGCTATAATAGAATTGAGTGTTTTTTCACGAATAAAACTTGTTTTTAATGTTTCAAAACGCTCATCGCCGGGCACATACATTTTTTCCACGCCAGAAGGATCGTAGCCCATGGAAATCATCAAGTTGCGTGCAAAATCCCAAACTTCGGATTCGGTAGCGGTTACGCCATTCTTTGTGGCAATGGTATCGACAATAAATTCGTATGCAACTGTTCGTGCAATTTTATCGTTCACCGCAATTTTAAGTCTGCCAAGCTCTTCTGTCGAAATTGGGCGGTTGCCGATGCTCTCGCGAATGAGCTTTTCGATGCGCGAGTCGAGGTATTTTGGGGGAATTTCAACAGGATTGGCGTCAACAAGTGCATCGATGAATTTTTCGCGCACAGCATTTTCGGTGTCGGTGGCTTTTTGACTGGCGAGATAATTGCGCACTTCCTCGCGGAAATCCTCGTTCGAGTAGTTCTCATCCTTACCCATCTGCGCAAAAAATTGCGCATTTAGTTGTGGCTTCACCTGTTCCAAAACCTTGCCAATCTCTATTGAAAATGTGCCACGTTTTCCTTGAAGACGGCGATCGGGGTAATTTTCGGGAAACTCCTGTTGCATATCAAATTTATCGCCGGCTTTTTTGCCCAAAAGTGCCGAAAAATATTGCCTCATTTCGGGGTCATCGAGTTGCACAAGCATGGGAATTGGTTCGGCACCCCCTTCAGAGAACTTCATTTCCACATAGTCGGTGTCGGAAACTTCACGATCGCGTTCTTCGAGTGTGCTATTGCGCGTAAGTATATCCTCAATCGCTGCATCAACTTCCTCTTCATCCACAGGGCTTTGCGGGCGCGAAACAGTGAAATGCTCGGTTTTGACCAACACTACTTCGGGAACAATTTCGGCATAAATCTCAAGTGTAAACGGTTGTCCGGGTTCCATGTTTCCCAAAACGGGCTGATCGGTGTGAATGGCGTTTTCGAGTTTCGGCTCTTGCCTGATGGCTTCATCGATAGTTTCGGTGAGAATTTCTTGTGCCACTTCGGCTTTTAGCGATTCGCTAAAACGCGCGATTATCATGTTTCTTGGGGCTTTGCCAGGGCGAAAACCCGGAATAACCAATTCTTTCGCATATTTTCGGAGCACTATTTCGTTGCGTTTTGTCATCTCCTCAGCTGAATACTCAGCTTTCACCATAACCGAATAGGTATTCAGTCTTTCTAACACCACAGACATTCTATCCTCCTAATTTCTTTTCGTTCAAGCTGTTATGCAAATACCGCACGCACTTAAAAATTGTGCTCAGTGGTGCAGCAAAGCTGTAAGTACAGTAAGTTAAAGCTTTTTGCTGATGCACGCAAGCTCCAAGTGTTACTGACGAATTTTTTGTGCGTGAAAGCAATATCGGAAGTTTGCTATTGCTGGTTCGACCTCATCACTAGTTGCACAATTGGAGCTTGGCAGGTAAAAATTTACGGTTTGCGCCCGTATCTTTGCTCGAATTTCGCATCAAGGCTATCGACAACTTCGTATGGAACCTTGTAGATGCCTAAAAGTGGCTCACCGCGCATTTCCCCGTGGCAATCGGACCCACCTGTAAAAGCGAGTCTGTGTTCACCGGCGAATTTTTTCAAAAATTCAATTTGTTGCGGATGGTGGTTTGGATAATATGCCTCTACTCCATCGATGTCGAGTGTGGCAATTTCTTCGAGCCTGTCCATACAACCTTCGGTTACGGGACAATGCGCTAGCACTGCAAGCCCATTGGCGCCATGTATCATATCGATGGCAATTGTGGGCTCGGGCGACCAACGACGCACATACGCAAATCGCCCATAGGAAAGATACTTGTCGAAAGCCTGTTGCAGTGTATTCACATAACCTAAACGCACCATGGCGCGCGCTATGTGCGGACGACCGACAGAATCGGCACTGCCGGCAATTTCAAAAACAAGCTCGGGCGTAACCGGCAATTTGTGCTCGGTCAAAACCTCGCAAGTGCGATAGACTCTGTCGCGGCGCGATTGTTGCAGTTTTTGCAAAAGCTCGTCGATAGCGGGCGAATGATGTTCAATAAAATAACCTAGTATGTGCAATCTGCCATGGCAGAACGATGTTGAAATTTCTATGCCAGGTATGAAACGCAAATTGCGAAGTGATGCAAAATGCATAGCCTCGTCGATTCCGGCAACCGCATCGTGATCGGTGAGAGCGATTGCAGAAAGCTCGTAACGGCATGCGCGTTCGATGATTTTCTCGGGCGCCCACGAGCCATCGGATGCGGTAGAATGAATGTGAAGATCGGTATATTTTCTCATCAGCTAAAAATTTTTTCCTCCACGCTTTCGAGAATTTCGTCAACAATGCCATCGATTTTCTCGGAAATCTCATCGGTGCGTGCTTCGATACGTGTTACAAATTCCTCATCGTCAATGGACTCAAGGTTGATCTCGACATTGTAAAGCGCACTTTCGATGGCACCTTCAGCGAAAATTGCAGCGACAGCAACATCGGAAGCGATCGCTTTTGAGGAATTTTTCGAAAGCACGAGAGCCAGTTCGAGAACTTCGGCAGACTGCTCCATTGTTCGCAGCGGAACATAAGTTGCCTTTTGAAGTGCGCGTTGCAATGCTTCTTTGCGGAGAGCAGTTGCGGCTTCGGTCGCTTTATTCATTTTCATGGCACCTGCCACATCGTCGAAAGCCTGAGCGTCTTGTTCGGTGAGTTCTTCAAGACTTTTGCGCAATTTTTCCGATTCGGTAAGTGTGTTTTCTAAAACTTTCACATTTTCGCCTTTGTCCTTGCGAAGCCCCACACGGCATACCATGGATACAAGCGCTGCTGCCATTGCACCGCCATAAGCAGCAACCGAACCGCCACCAGGTGCAGGTTTATCGGAAGCGAGGTCATCGAGGAAATTGCTCATGTTTTTTTCAAGTAACATTTTTCACCTCAAATTTTAATTGAAGTTTCAAGTTATGCGAACTACCGGACATGGCAAGTTTTTTTTCGGTAACGATTCGTGTAAGTTTTGGTATATTGCGGTGTTTGCTTTCTGATGTGGGAAGCTTTTTGCATTTTGGCGCGAGAGCAAAATACTTAATGGCTATTTCAAAAATACAAAACATACCAGACGCTAAACTATTTTTATGCCAATTGCCAGAGTAGTGTAAACTTTAATTACACATATTTGCATATTGCACATTGCAAAAGTTTGCTGCAAAAACACACCCTCGAAAGTTTTCTACAAAACTGAGAAACAAGAAATCAGTAAACCGTTCGCAGTATAAATATGCCTTTGCCCAAAGGAACATTCAGTTCAGCACCATAACCAATTGACACTTGTGTTCAATGTAAAATGGGCATCTCTGCCCACTTAAACATCAATATTGTGTCATCGCCAAAATTACTGCCACTATAAAAAAGGCGGGCATCTCTGCCCGCCTTGAAGGTGTGCTCATCGAAAAGCTTATTCGCCACCAGTGATCTGACCAACACTGTTGATGTAAAGTATGGGAACATCATGGAGTGAAGCATCCCAAGAATCGCCAGCATATGCCTCTGCACCGAAATTTGCACCACCAGAACCAATACTGGTTCCGTAGGAAAAGCGGGGGTATCCCGATGGTCTATCAACTATCAAGCCAGGGTATGATAACCAGTCATTGTTTTTTGTGGAAGCATCATTAAAGGTGTGCAGTGGTGGAAAACCGCCGTTTTCTTGATAGTAGGTTTCGGCTGCGGTGTAGATTTGTTTGAGCATTGTTCTGGCTTCAGAAATTTTCGCCTTCTTCGATGCGGCGAGAAATCTCGGAATGGCGAGCGCGGCAAGAATGCCGATGATGACCACGACGATCATCAGTTCGATTAATGTGAAACCCTTTTTAGTCATGAAAACCCCCTCGCTTGTTTGATTTGTTTTGCGCCATAATACTAGCAAGAGGCGTGCCACTTTTTTGCACCAATAAAACAAACACTATGCTAAAAAACTCTTTTATTCGCAAAGTAATACGAGAGACAAGTTTAAAACTAACATGTTATTTTAGTTTACATTTTGCGCAAAATGCAAAATGCGATTTGCACCATCCTAATGTACATCTTAAAGATTCGCGCCAACACAACTATTCACCGATAGTTATATTGCACAAGTTCGAACAAATCACGACACAAACCAAAAACACACAACCCGCTATTCACGGAAAACAGTAACCCAAAAAAGGGCATCTCTGCCCACTTAAACATCAATATTGTGTCATCGCCAAAATTACTGCCACTATAAAAAAGGCGGGCATCTCTGCCCGCCTTGAAGGTGTGCTCATCGAATCGAAGAGCTTATTCGCCACCGGTGATCTGACCGACATTGTTGACCAAGATATCGGGAACATCATGGAGTGATGCATCCCAAGAATCGGTGGAAGAACCACGTGCATTGAATACTGCGCCACCGGAACCGGCATCGATTGAATAGGCGAAACGAGGATAGCCCGAGGGTCTGTCAACTACGAGACCAGTATAAGCGGTCCAAGTATCGTTCTTGGTGGAAGCATCGTTGAATTCATGTTCACCAGGGAATCCGCCGGTTTCCTGATAATAGGTTTCGGCAGCTGTGTAGATTTGCTTAACCATTGTTCTGGCTTCAGAAATCTTTGCCTTTTTCGATGCGGCGAGAAATCTCGGAATGGCGAGCGCGGCAAGAATGCCGATGATGA
>CAYUDB010000008.1:15996-25830 GCA_964443405.1 uncultured bacterium
GAATGGCGAGCGCGGCAAGAATGCCGATGATGACCACGACGATCATCAGTTCGATGAGAGTGAAACCTTTCTTAGTCATTGTGACCTCCTGCTTGGTTGGTTTGTTTTACGTCTCCCTTAAAGCAAGTGACGTGCCAATTTTCAATTTTTAGTTAGTGAGTTGATTATCAAAGAGTTCAGGTTTTGGGTCTGTGCGAGCAAATGCAGAAAATGCTTCGCAATTTGCAAAATACTTGTTACCATCAAGTTTTTTGAAACAGCTCCCGTTGTGCCTTTTCGCGAAGCTTTTGTTCTACGTGGTGCAAAATCTGCGCGCCAAGCACATGCACATTCTCCGTAGCATCAAGAACCACAAACCTTTGCGGCAAAGCACTTGCAATTCGCAAATACGCGTGCCGAATCGTGTGCATGAAATCGACTTTCTCGTTCTCCATTCGATCAAAATTGCGCCCAGCGGTCTTCATGCGCGCAAGCGCTGCTTCAACTGGCAAATCGAGCAAAAAAGTGAGTGAAGGCGAAATATGAGCCGCAGCAAAGTCGGTCAAGTGCGCAACTTCATTTTCGCCAAGCGCTCTGCCACAACCCTGATAAGCAACCGATGAATCGGAAAACCTATCGGATACAACAATCTTACCATCGCTAAGTGCAGGTTTAATAATCTGTTCCACGTGTTGCGCTCGTGCCGCAAGATACAAAAAAAGCTCCGCTCGCGCGCAAAGCTCAGCATTACGCACATCTAACAAAATTGTGCGGATAAATTCCGCGAGTTTTGTTCCACCTGGTTCACGCGTGTACACAACCACATATGATTTTTTTGCGAGCGCTTCGGCTAATTGCAACGCTTGCGTGGTTTTACCACTGCCATCTATGCCCTCTAATGTGACGAAAAAGCCGTTCGAAGTTATTTCTTTATCACTCATATTTCCTCGCTGTTTTTGCAAAATACGATTTTCTTTTTTTGTGGCAATCTTTTCTTGTTGTTTTAGTGGTTATCTGCATTAAACGATGGCGTCTCGGTTGAGATTACATCCCTGTCACGATGTATTGACGAAAATGGCTTCATATAATATTGATTTCACTTCTCGAATCTAAAATTAAACCAGGCAATGCTTTCACTACAAATTGCCGAAAAAAGCTATTGTTTGAGCTTCACTCACAATGTTTTCAAAGTAGTTATCTTGAAGTATTGGAGACAAAACCGACGCTCCCAAAAACTTCATTTTGCCAATCAAAAAACTTTCCTGTGGCAACACCACATGATTTGACGTGTGGCAAAATTTGCACTGTCGCTCAATTCTTTCTTTGCATGAAATAGTTCATACTTTGCAAAATCCAATGCAGTGCAGAAATGTTGCCTGTGGCAAAATTTTCTTCGAGTTACTGAAGCAAAGATTGACTTGGATAAAGCAAAGAGTTATCTTTTGAGATAGTTTTGGCTAGGCAAATTGCCAGCAACAACACAACAGCAGGTGAAAAATGAACGCTTCTGCACAAAATTTACGCCCCTTTGCGGCACGAGCTTTAACCATATGTGCCCTGTTTTTCGTAAGTTTAACCGTATGTTTCGCACAACATGAGGTTCTCAAACAATACTACGATGCCGGCGAAACACAATTTGCAAAAGGTGGTTTCCGCGATGCGCACGGATATTTTGCGCAAGTTGCAACCCAATCATCCGATAACGATTTGCGCTCAAAGGCACTTTATATGCGCGCACTGTGTTCCTACAAGCTCAAAGAAAACTCAACAGCAGCACATGAATTTGATGAGTTCGTGCGCGTTTATCCCGACCATCCACTGGTTTTTAGGGCGGCAATTTATGCAGGAAACGCAAATTATTTTGTAGAATCTTACGTTCAAGCGGCGGAAGACTTTGCTTTTGCCATGCTCTCAAACGACGCGCGTGAACAAAAAACTGCCCGCGATGGACTAGAAAAAATCCTATGGGGCTATATGCCACTCGATAATTTCCCTGCATTGCTCGACAGAGTAAATCGTTCGGTAGAAGGAACAATAGGTGCCTTATGGCTAAAACGCTTGCAGACAAACGGCGATTATGCTCAGGCATTTCGCGAAGGGCAAAAACTGCTTTTGCGCGTGTACGACCCAACCGAAAAAAAACGTGTGCAAGATGAACTCGCCAAAGTGGAAAACTATCTCAAACAACACCTTGTGGTGGCAGTTCTTGTGCCACAAACAGGCGAATACGCAAAGTTTGGCAATGATGTTCTCAATGGAGTGCGCCTTGCCACAGAACAAGCCTCAGTGCGCGTGGAATTGAAACCCATCGACTCAGGCGGCGATCCGCTAACCACAGCAAAGCAAATCGATGCGCTGTTGCGCACTTGTGTGCCGCTTTGCATAATCGGTCCGGTAACATCCAACGAGACAGTTGCTGCGGGTGCTATTGCTGGTGCCCTCAAGTTTCCATTAATAACACCAACTGCCTCGCGCAGTGGCATTGCCGACCTCTCACCCTATGTGTTCCAGCTTATTACAAACCCAGTAAACGCGTCGGAGTTTTTGGCAGAATATGCGGTAAACGACACAGCCGATACTTTTGCCATCCTCGCCCCTGATGACGACTTGGGTCGCGAATGCGCTATGGCTTTTGCAAAAGTGATTAAGGCAAAAGGCAAAACAATCGTCGGCGCACAGTTTTTTAAACCCGGCACAATTGATTTCACCAGCCACCTTTTGAAACTCAAAGAACCAATACTCGTAACTTACGACAAATCCGTCACTTATGCCGATACAACCGATACCATATTCTACGATTTGAAAGCGGGCAAATATGTTCTTAGGCATCGCTCAGAGTGGGCTGTGCATTTTGATGGACTGTTTTTACCATGTTATTACGCCGATATCGTCAACGTTTTGCCGCAGATCCCATTCTTTTACATTAATACCCAAATTTTCGGCACAGTTGGTTGGGTAGCATCCGATTTGCGCAAGGAACAAAAGATTCGCAAATATCTCGAAGGCGCAACTTTCGTCCCTGACGATTTTTACGCAGTAAAAGACAATGCTCTGTGGGGCGAATTTGCACGCAATTATAAAAAACGCTTTTCTGCCGATCCTACTCGTGTTGCATCCTTGGGCTATGATGCGGCACAATTGGTTTTGAGCGCCATAAATAAAGGTGCTGTTACACAAGAACTTATGCGTGATTACCTTTCGGGTGTGCATTCATTTGCAGGGGCTTCTGGTCCGGTTTCATTCGATGAGCGCGGGGCAAATTCAAAAGCAAATGTAATGCAAATATCGGGTGGCGAACCTGTTTTGCGCAGCACTACGGCAGCACCATTATCTCGCTGACGTTCGCGTCTGTCCTCACTTCAACCAATTAGCACGTGGCTCATCAGCGCCGCTTTGGATAGTAGTTCCACGAGTAAGTTATCAGTCGCCAATAAATTGCAATTTTTCGCATGACTGGGCGCCTTAACATTTAGGCGTTCGCAGTTTTGTTTCGATTATGTTTTGCAAAAAGCTATGCCAAGTTTTCTTTATCAAGTTTGACAATGCAACACGCACATCATGAAGAAATGTAAGTTTTTGAATAACAAACATATCGAGCAGCGTGTTCGCGCAATTTCACCTGCACAGTGCTTTCGAAAGTTTTTTTAGGCTCTGCGGGAACGCCAGCCACAAGAGTATTTGCATTTACAGTTTGCCCCTCACGAACCAAAGCTCCCGCCGCAATTATCGCGCCATCGCCAATAACCGCCCCGTCGAGCACTATGGCGCCCATGCCAATAAGCACACTGTTGCCAATTGTGCACCCGTGCAAAATCGCCCCATGCCCAACTGTAACGTCGTCGCCAATTGTAAGTGGCATATTACTATCGACATGTAATGTGCAATTGTCTTGTATGCTCGTGCGCTTGCCAACGCGAATTTTGTTAATGTCCCCACGCAATACTGCACCAAACCAAATTGATGCATCATCGTCAATTTCCACTTCGCCGATAAGAACCGCCGTTGGCGCTACAAAAGCAAGTTGTGAAATTTTCGGCATTGCACCGTGATGTTCGATAATCATTGCAAACTCCTATTTTCAAACCAGTTGCCATCTGCTGAGGAAAAATTTCTGCGGCTCCCGCTTTCAAAAGTATGCGGCAAAGCCTGGGCACAACAAAACCGTGTGTGCATAAAATCGCACCAAATTGGCAAAAAGGTAATAGCTACAATTACAAATTCGCACAATCGCATGCAACATCAAACCCATTGTCCACTCTGCCCCGATGACGACTTTTGCAAAAACATAGTTTTCAACAAAATCAGTCGATGAGCGGCGTGCGGTAAATCTCCTCTTCCAAGAATAAATCGACAATTTCGGGACAAAACTGTTTGCCACGCTCGTCTCGGATGATTTCGAGAACGGTGTCGAACATGAGCGCCCCACGATAACTGCGGTCAGATGTCATCGCATCAAAGGCATCTACCAAAATCAATATGCGTGCGGGAACAGGTAATTCCTCACCCTTTTTTCCGTCGGGGTAACCAGTGCCATCCCAACGCTCGTGATGCCAACGAATCATCGGAGCTATATCGTTGAAAAAATTAACTTTAGCAATAATGCGCTCACCTATAATTGGGTGTTCGTGAATGATATTGTGCTCTTCGATAGTGAGCGGCGATGGTTTGTCGAGTATTCGTTGGTCGATGGCTATTTTGCCAATATCGTGGAGCAGAGCGCCAAATTCGATGCGCTCAATTTCCATTTCGCGATATCCCATTTGTCGCGCAAGTGCCGATGCTAAAACACGCACTCGGTTCGAATGACCTTTCATGTATGGATCTTTTTCTTCGATTGCTGAAGCGAGAATTTTGACGGTGTTCATGTGAACATTGCGCAAGTTTGCAAGTGCTTTCGCAAGCTGTGCTGTGCGGTCGCGCACACTTTTTTCTAGTTCTCGCTGATAGCGACGGTTTTCCTCTTGCAATCGCAAATTGCGCAATTGCAAAGCTCTGTGTTGCAATGCCCTGTGAACGGTCAGAAGTAATTCCTCGCGTTTTACAGGTTTAACCAGATAATGATAAGCACCATTTTTCATAACATCAACAGCGGTTTCCACTTCCACAATTCCCGTCAGGATTATCACAGGCACAGTTGGCGCATGAGTGAGAACATATTTTAAAATCTGATTGCCGGAAATTGATGGCATGCGGATATCGGAGATGATGAGGTCAATGTCCACTTGCCCCAAAAGCTCCATAGCCTGCGCACCGTCATCGAGGGCTATGACTGTGTAGCCCACTTTTTCGAGCTGCAAAGCGATAACTTTGCGAATGCGTTCTTCGTCATCGACGATGAGAATAGTGGCACGGTTTTGCCCCTGCGATTCGGTAATCAACGCATCTATATCAGTCAGATTCTCCATTGCCCTCTTTGCAAGTTGTCGAAGAAAGCCAAGTTTGCAAATACTCTAGCACGTTTTGGCTATTTTTATCAAGCATTTTTTTGCGCCACAAAGTGAAGTGTGGCATCGCTTTTGCAATATAATTGCGCCATCAGTTTGGCAATAATAAGTTTGGTGCGCTAAATGCGCAAATTTCATACCACAGTGCCTGTTTGTTTGGAAGCACTACTTTTTGTAAGTGCCTCGTAAGCAGTAGGTTTAAAGCATTAGTATCGATATTCTAGTTCTAGCTTGTGCAACAAACAAGTCTTTCCGTCGAGATTTTACGTAAACCGCCAGTTTTGATGCAGCACAATATGAATTTCTTGCAATGATGCCTACGTTCTATGAAAACGTATGTCGTAGTAAGTGGCTGCAGTAAAAGGTTCAAACATCGCCAGTTAATTCTGCAAAACAGAGCCGTGTGCCGTGCAATTGCTTTTTTTAATGAAAAGTGTTTCTCGCGTTCTTAAGACGAGGTGAGGTTTTTCTGTGAAATCACGAGAAAGTTGCAAAATACCCACAAGATCAATCGGCTGTGAGAAAACGAACAGTAAACGTGGTGCCCGAACCCAAAACGGAATCGCAATCGATTGTGCCCTTGTATTTTGAGACAATGCGATATGCCACAAAAAGCCCCAGTCCTGTGCCTTCGCCAACAGGCTTTGTTGTAAAAAATGGCGAAAAAATTTCGCTTAAGTCGCTACGTGGTATGCCTTTGCCCGTATCGGAGATTTTAAGCTCGGCAAAAAAATCGCATTGTCGCGTAACAATAGTGAGAACACCGCCTTCGGGCATAGCATCGATGGCATTTGTGATAAGGTTGAGCAGCACGATCTGAATTTCGTTGGCATTGGCGTTGATTGTGCGCAAATCGGCAAGGCTGAGTTCCACGTGCACACGCGCGAGTTTGCCCATGCGCTGCAACATCGAAACCGAGTTTTTGGCAATAGCATTGATGTCGATGGTGGAAGCCGTTTCGACGCGGCTCGCATGGCTATAACCGGCAAGGTCTTTGACAATCGCAGCGGCATCTTTGGCGTTCTCAATTATAACGTGAGCATATTCGTAAATGTGCTCGACATCGGATTCGGAGATTATGTTTTCAGCCATGCCCATTATAGCGTAAAGAGGGTTATTAAGCTCATTGGCAATGCCCGAAGCGAGTATGCCTATGCCCGACATTTTTTCGGCACGCAAAAGCAAAAGGTGCAATTTTTTGATTTCAGTTATGTCCACAGCCATGAGTATGTGCGCCTCGATTTCGCCTGCGTGATTTTTGATGGCTGTATTTGTGATATATGCCCATATTTCGTTGCCATTTTTTTGCTTGAGCAGTGCTTCACCTTTGAACGCACCTTGATTACGCGCCTCGACAATTTTTTTGAAATCGGTTGTGGGCGAGAACAACAATGCACTATCGTGTCCGCGCAATTCGTCGAAACTGTAAGCAAGCATTTGAGTTGCGGCAGCATTTACCGAAAGTATGCTGTCTTGTTCGTCGGATATGATCATTGCAGTGGGCGACAGATTGAATATTTCGGAAAACACAGCGCGTGTTTTTGATAAATATTTTTTGTAGTCGTCCTCCTCCACAAACGCAATAGCATAATCGACAAAAAGCTCCACAGGTTTTAGCGATTCTGTCGTAGGGCGCAAACCATCGTGCGGACTATCTACCGAAACTAAACCCATGAATTTGCCGCCAAATCCAATGAGCGGAACATAAAGCATGTCATATGGATGCCATGCTGAAGAGTTCTCTTCGTCATCCAACTTGTGCGCCGTCCAGCCTGTTGAGCGTAAACGCGCGATGAGTTCGTCTTCCACCTCATGCGCGAGATAATAACAGCGTCCTATTTTGTATTTATCGTATTTCTTGTCGCGCAAAATCGCTTCAATCTCGGCGAGAGTCATGCGCTTGTTTTCGAGGTATTTGCGTCCTGCCTCGTCGATGCCCCAATACGCGGCGCTTTTTACTGCATAGGTTTCGCTATCAAAAACATATAAATGAACAAAAGTCCATCCGCATGCGCCAATGCCCTCTGCCAGAAGGTCCATTTTCTGTGCAAAGGTTGCGGCATTGCGTAGTCGCGAAACTATATCAAGTATTTTTACTATCTCCGCCATGAACCGCTCGATGAGCCGTAGAAGTTTGGTTCGTAGGTTGCGCCTACCAAAAAGCCCAAGCCCGCAGCACTCTGTTTGCCTGCAACATCAAATTTGAGCGCTCCGTCAAAGCGCAAGCCGAAAGGTGTTTCGTAAAACATTTTCAGCCCAAGCATCGATGACATGCGATAAGAATCGTCGCGTTCGGTACCCTCGATGCGCTCATTCATTGAGATGATGCCATCGCCACCGAAAAGAACACCGAAGCCATCATACGGCATGCCGCCCAAGTAAAGCTGTAGCCTGCCTTCGTCGCCCGGGTCGTAATCGTAACCGCTTATGTCCTTTTTGAGGCGAAGGCTGTAGGATGTTCCCAAATCACACATGAAACCAACTTTTTCGGGTTTCACCGAAAAAATCATGCCGAAATCGATGTCCGTTTGTCCCGAGCCTGTGGCAAGCTTATCGGCTGCCGGTTCGTCTTCGCCCGAAGGTATTTTTATCGCAGCGCGCAAACCGAAATTCGGGTTCTGTATAAAAATTGTGGAGACCCAAATTTGCATATCGCCCACACCAGAACCGTCGGCAGATATTACCGATGAAAGCTCCGATTCGCTCTTGTTTGCCACAATTGGCACCATCATGCCAAGCTCAACAACATTGCCAAAACCCACCGAAAACGTGGGTATCACTATGCCCTGCGATAGCTCGATATCGTAATCTTGTCGTTCCCAGTCGTTATCAAATTGCTCGGTAGTGGAATAGTGCCAATAATAAACACCAACTGATGGGTGGAGGTGTCCGGGCGGCACCGCATTTTCGACAAAATACAGGTAATTGAGCTTTGGTTCGGTCACTCCGAAAGCGTAGAGAGCAGTTGAGCTTTGCGCGCTACAAACTGCCATAAGTGCCAAAAACATAACGAGAACGTTCTTCATGCTTGCCTCCATTTGAGTTGTGTGCTCAATGAAAAGTATCTTCGTTCTGGTGGATGAATTGTCCTTGAAAAGCGAGTTTCTCGTCGCCAGTGGAAAAAATTATCGCCACCATTATTTTCATTTCGTCGAGTGTGAGCCGGTCTTCGATGGTAAAAGCCGAGCGCAATATGAGCGACTCGAATTGTTCGTAGTTCAAAAGCCCTAATCGCTGTAGTTTGAATAAAAGTTCAGCGGCATCGGGTGTGAATGACGATAACTCTTCGGTAGAAAAAATGCGCACACTTCGCGCAGAACGGTCGGAGCTTTTGCGCAATTGTGATGAGAAAATACCCGATGCATCTTCTATTTGCTTTTCGGAATACCCGTGCATAAGCAGATATTTTTTCATATCGGCAGGTGATAGCTTGCCTTTTTTACTTTTGTCGTTTTCGGCAAAAAACAATATAAGATCGACTAACGAGCTGTCAGTTATTGGAACGGTTGTCATTTGCTCACCTCTGTCGTGAAACTAAACATCAAATTAGAATACAGTTTTTGACTGCAAAAGCAATTTTTTTTTGCTTTCTTTGTTCGTGACTGCCATTAGCCGTTCATGTTTATATTAGTTTGTCAATGCAAAGGTTAATACCTTGCGCCATTTTCGACAAACACATTAAGATGCCAGATAGCGCAACTTAAAACAAAAAAAACATGGCACAGCGTAGAATAGTGATTATATAGTAAAAATAATGGAAAATTGTAATAAACCGTTTGTAGCCGATTTGCATTGCGATGCGCTTTTTGCCGAACGCGACGCATGCGCATTGGCATTTGGCAGAAAATGTGGTCATTTCGATTTTCCTCGCATGAAAACGGGTGGAGTTTGGCTCGAAGTGCTTTCACTATTTGTCGATCCTGTGCACACACCGAAAGAACTTTGGTGGAAATCGGCTTTACACCAGCTCGCCACTGCGCGAAAGGCTGTGGAACTCACCAATGGGCAATTTGCAATTGCCACAACTGCACAGGAAATCGAAAATAATTTCGCTGCCGGCATTCACAGCATAATGATAGAAATCGAAGGTTTGCACCCAATCGAACACAGTCGCGAAAGGCTGGAACTGCTTTGGAAACACGGCGTTCGAATCTTCACACTTTGTTGGAACAACCCAAACGAATTTTGTCATAGTGCCGTCGTTGATCAAAGCATAGGGCTTACCGACGATGGTTTTGCGCTTGTGCAAGAACTTCACTCACGTGGTGCCTGCATCGATTTGTCACATGCATCCGATGCGGCATTTTTTCAGGTGGCAAATATGGGCATAACGCCAATATTGTCGCATTCGTGCGTGCGAGAGCTAAAAAATTCTCCGCGAAATGCCACACTCGACATGCTCGCAACACTT